>SLKL01000179.1 GCA_007134625.1 Saprospiraceae bacterium | reverse complement strand
AGTTATCACAGCAGAGAAAAATAAACTCGATGTCAACAAGTACCTGCTATGGCTGTTTGACAAAGTAGTCCACAACAAGGTCACAGACTCAGCCATCAACTGGCTGCCATACCATCTCGACTCGGATACTATAGAAAAACTTTCCACTTAATCAATACGGGGTTGGTTGGGGGTTTACAATTATTCAAAGTTTCCAAACAAGACCATCAGTTCCCGGAGGAAAGATTTTTCCTGATGACTAAGATATTGGATTTTGCAGCAATTTGTAATAGAAAGGGGTTTTCGGAGCGGACTCATCTATTGTTTGGCACACCAAAGGACCGACCAAGAAAATTGAGTAATTTAAATTATTTAAGCTGTGATATAAACTATTGGGGATTCAAATTCTGCTCATTAAGCAAACTACAGGGTTTTAGAAATCCTAACTCGTCTTTTGGACAGGAATCTGCCCCATAGCATAGCTAACTTTCTTTTATGGCATCGCCCCTCCCAATTATTGGGAGCAGGCTAAAAAAGAAACAATTCCCAACTAGTTGGGAACTAGGATTACTCGCTTTTTTTGATCCATTTTGCAAAGCTGTAGCCGGACCCACTTAAGCTCGTTTTACCAATTCTTTTGCTGTTTCATGTCCGATGGGGCGGTTTACCTTGTCTAGTATTGTATCGTCAACGATATTGACGAGACGAGACGACGCAATTTCAGTAGTGTTATTGGTTCAGAACTATACCAATGAATCACATTTAAATCAAACAATAAAAACTTCTAAAATCGAATATCGGTGTTCCTTGTTCTTCAATCAAAAAAAACGAAGATGATTAATAAATTTAGAGATATTTTTTGGTATCCTTGAGATGTTTTCGTTAGTAGTCGTGCACATAAATCAATTGACTAAAATTAACTTCTCCCACACCTTACCTCCTCCAGAAAACTTCTGACAGCGTTAAAAGAGATAGCCTTATTTTCAAAATGAGCAGTAGCCAACTTTGACTCCGCTTCAGAGGCATTCAGGTGATTAAGGATGTTGTCCAGATGCATTTTCATGTGTCCATATTGGATGCCCGTAGTAATGAGCGAGCGGATGGCAGCAAAGTTTTGTGCCAAGCCGGTACACGCTGCTATTCCCATCAATTCTTTAGCGGAAGGATTACCCATCAATTCTAAAGACTTACCGGCAAGAGGATGAAGGCGAGTCAAACCTCCCACAGTTCCCAAAGCAAGCGGGATTTCAAGCCAAAATTTAAACTGTCCGTCTTCAATACTGCATTGGGTAAGACTTCTGTAAAAACCGTCCCGGCTGGCAAAAGCGTGACCACAGGCTTCTATGGCTCGAAAATCATTCGCGGTTGATAACACCACGGCATCTATGCCATTAAATATACCTTTATTGTGAGTAACCGCCCGATACTTATCCAATCGCGCAATTTCAACCGCCCTGAAAAATCGTTTTGCAAATTCATGTGGAGTCAAACTCTCTGAAACCCCTTTCAAATTATCTATCGGACAAGTAACACTTGCAGTAACGAGGCAGTCAGGGGTGTAGTTAGATAAAATAGCCATAAGAAAGTCCGGCTGAGCTCCATCTTTTAAGGATTCGTGAGTTGAAAAAATTTCTTTGAGCTTTCTCAGACATTCCTCCAAAAGGGTATTGATAAAGTTTGCCCCCATAGAATCACAAGTATCTGCTCTCAAAAGCAATTGAAAAAGACCGTCCAAGTCCGTTGTTTTATCTAATAATTCAATAGACCTGACCCCTCCCCCTCTTTTTCTCATATTGGCGGTAAAAGGCAAAAGATGAGCCTCCAACTCCCTTTTCAAAAAACTATCAAAATAGGACCTCAACTGTTCGGGAGATCCCTCCCAGAAAAAATGAAGTTGTCCAAGTTTTTCAATATCGTGAACTTCATAACTAAAGCCTCCCCTACTCATCCAGAATTTTGCAGCACTTGCAGCAGCAGCTACCACAGAACTTTCCTCTATAACCATTGGAACTGCATAAGTTTTTCCATTGATAACAAAATTCGGAGCTACACCATAGGGAAGCACGTAGTTGGATATCGTATTTTCAGAAAAGCCGTCAAACACCTTTTGCATTTGTTGGTCATTCAAGCTGAATGAAGAATAGACTTTTTTAGCCTCATCCGGTTGAGCAAAAAAGTTAGTTGAAAGCCAGGAGAGTTTTTCTTCCTTGCTCATCTTCGAGAAGCCGCTTATGGTTTTTGAATTTGTTTGAGCCGTCCGTTTTTCTGACATTAGAGAGTTTATATGCCTTTTGGAAATTTGAATCCTAGGTGTAAAAATACAAAAATGGGAAATTATCTGATACGGAGAAAAGATTCTGCCAATTTATAGCCTTCAATTTGTGATTCGACATGTTTTTTCAGGCTTTTGTAATCCCCTCTTGCATATTTCAAAAAACCGGAAGCCTGTCCATAAACGGTTCTAAAATGGGATTTTTTGACATGATAATAGCCATCGAGATAATCCTTGACTCCGCCGGAAACAATAATCTCAGTAGTCAAACAGGATTCTCCAAGCTCCGCTTTAAGTGTATTGGCCATTTCAACCATCTCATCAGCTGTATGACCTACTCTACTCAAAGGAGCAAAAGTGTTTTTTCTGTATTCATCTGACCTGAGTAACTCCAGTTTACTGAAATTAGTACCGCCATGAGCAGCGAATTCAATAGCTTGCAATGGCAGCTGAAGCAATGCTTTCATACTTTCCTTACCGAATCCCTGCCCCACTTCTTTAACTATTAATCTGAGGTTAGTCTTGGAAAGCAATGCCTGTATAGTTTCTAATGGAGAGTGCTTAAAACTATCCCCTTCGGGCTGAAGTGCCTCCTGCAATGGATTAACGTGGACAATCAAACCGTCAGCCCTCAATAATCCCACTAAATCTACTATTTGATTAATGTTTCCCTTACCAATGGTTTCCTCAAGCTGTGCTATGCCAAGGTTAGCGTAAAAAGGGGCGTCGGGACCTATGACCTCTCTGAAATCAAAATCTGATAGTCGCTTGGTATTGCCCTCTAAAAGAGAGCGGCAGGACCCCAACCCAAAACCCATTCCAAACTCAGCACACGCCCTGCATAGATTTTCATTGATGATGGCTGCCAAATCAGTTCCACCCGTCATACTTGACACCCAAATAGGTATGCTCATCTTTTTACCTTCAAAATCAAAACTGCTTTTTTGCGCACCAGCTTCAGGATGTCCCGAGAGCATGGGTTCATAATAGAACCGCCTATCCATTTCACCCCTATCCAAACTGGATTTGAACGCCAGCTCTATATGGTCTTTTTTTCTTGATTCAGCTTGTTTTGGATCTTCCACAACTGTTTTTTTACCTTTGGTCATTTACCTTTTTTCCACCTAAATAATCACTAAACAACTAACCCAACAACAAAGATGCTATATTTGATTAAAAAAATACAATCTCTCAAAAATTATTGAGGTAGATGTCAGTACATAAGTTCTCTATTTTATGGGTATTACACTTTTGTAATTTATTGTACTTGTATAAATGATACACTAGTTTCAAACAGCCACAAAGTGGCGACATCTTTGTAGTATTTTGACACGCCATCTAAACAGCCACAGAGTGGCGACATCTCAAATATACCTACTCATTTCCTACCCCCGTAAACCTTTTTTACCTCCTAATCCTCATCTTAGAAAAAAATTCTACATATTTTCATATTTTTTAATCCAAACTAAATGAAATTAAAATCGTAAGATCAATTGAAATCCTTATTTTTGCACAAATGAAAAATCAAATAAAGGACCAATATCAATTTGAAGTAGAAGATCTATCCCGAATGGATAATGCCGCCGCTCGAATAATTGAAGTTCTAGGGGAACCGGGCATAGTTTTACTAGAGGGCGAGATGGGTGCAGGAAAAACGACCCTCGTAAGTAAATTGTGTCAGCAACTTGGTGTGGTCGATAATGTCAACAGTCCAACATTTGCTTTGGTGAATATTTATCTGGATAAAAATGATCGCAAAATTTTTCATTTGGACCTTTACAGGCTGGAATCGACTGAGGAATTTCTGGAGGCAGGTATGGAGGATTATGTTACTCACGATTACTGGACCTTTATCGAATGGCCCGAATTGGCTATCCCTTTTGCGGAAGGCAATGTTTACAGGGTGAAAATTTCTGCAACGGACACCGGTAAAAGAAAAATTATTATTTTTAGCAAAAAAGACTGAATCAAATGGCAACGCATCCCGGCAGTGAACCCAAAATAGCTCCCAAGTCAGCTACCACCTTTGAAACCCGTCCGGAAACCCTGGAGGTAGGCAGACAGGAAAACAAATTATTTATCGGTGTTCCTAAAGAAGAAATTCTACAGGAAAATAGAGTGGCTTTGGTGCCATCAGCAGTGGCCTCTCTTGTTGCAATCGGTCACCGAATTATCGTTGAGCGAAAAGCCGGTGAAAAAGCCAATTTCAGCGACAGGGATTATGCAGAAGCGGGAGCGGAACTAACCGACTCAAGAGAAGAAGTATTCAAGGCCGATTTTCTCGTAAAAGTTGCCCCCTGCACCAAGGAGGAAATTCAAATGCTTCAGCACGGACAGGT
>SLKL01000008.1 GCA_007134625.1 Saprospiraceae bacterium | reverse complement strand
TCTTTCTTCCGCTGATAAGGACAAATGTTGTACAATTCTTTCTTCCATTATGACAAAGCATTTAGCGATAAAAGTTTTTTCAATTTGCGGCCAATTCGGAATGACCTCCAACAGTCTGTTATAATCAGTAGCCTCCAATACAAGTAATTCACAATCAGTAAGTGCCTGAATATTCCATCTTGCAGACTGATTAAATACAAAGCTTTGTAAATCCACAACAAAGCCTCCCCTTGTTGCAATCCACTTGGTGACTTCTTTATCGTTGCAATAAATAAATTCCCTGAGTATTCCGGACTTTACAAAGGCTAGCTTATCAGCGTACTGTCCTGTTTTTAGGAAATATTCGCCTTTAACAATAGACTTTGGCTTGAAGAAAGTACTGATTTTTTCCAACTCCCTTTCCCCAAGTCCAAAAAATAGCTTAATGTGGTCTTTCAAGTCAGCTGTTTGTTCCATTTTATTCTTTTTTCTGATACCATTCCATGATGAATTCTTTTTCAGCTGTGTCTCTATCTATTTCTTCGGTGACGATTCTAAATCCGTTATTCTGATAGAATTTCACAGCTGATAGATTTTTAGCAAAAACTTTTAATTCCAGATAGCTGGATTTTCGTTGTATGTGTTTTAATAATTTTTTTCCCAGACCTTTTCCCTGGTGTTCAGGTTTAATGAATAAAGCTGCCAGATAATTGTCTTTGGTTGAAATAAAACCGAGAATATTTCTTCCATCCTGAATTAAAAGTGTGTCAGAATCAGGCAAGTAAATGTTTTTCATGAGTTCACGGTTTTTATTCCAGTAGGATTCGGGAATAAAGTCATGAGCAATAATTGATGTTTCATACCAAAGGCGGGTAAGCTCATCTATGTCCGTCTTACTTAAGGTTTTTATTTCAGCCATTCATCATTGATTAGTAGGTTACAATTGAAAATAGTTGAATTGAATCAATTTTGTTTTAGCTAAAAAATTAATACTAAGGTAGCATTTAGTGTTATTTTGACAGAGATTTTTTAGTAAATATTTTTTTATCCTTTTTATTACTTAGTCAAAGTAAAATATTCCCAAAAATATTTTTATTTTTGTAGCTATACAATAAAGAATTATGGAAAATAACTTGCCATTCGGACCAACAGAAAACGCTTATTTAAAGGGGAATTACGCTCCCATCATACAGGAGGAAGAATTTAGGAATTTAAAAATTGAAGGGGAAATTCCACCCGAACTCAATGGAAAGATATTAATTAGAACCGGACCAAATCCTCGCTTCAAGCCAAGGGATATGAAATACTACCATTGGTTTGACGGTGATGGTATGATTAACGCATTTTATTTTGAAAATGGAGAAGTAAGATATAAAAACCGATTCGTCCAGACTAAAAAGTGGAAGCTTGAAGACGAGGCTAATGAGGCACTTTTCGGGGGTATTCGATCCGGAATGAGTACTTCACTGAAAGGATGGAGAGCGATTAAGTTTGGGTTTTTGAACCTGATGTATCTCGGTATAAGAACCGTATTTGGTGTAGGTCCAACCGTTAAACAATACCAATCCATAGCCGAAACTGTGAATGCTGCCAATACCAATGTTTTGCGGCAGGCAGATAAGATTTTAGCGTTTGATGAAATTGGTCAGCCCTATGAATTAAATAAAGAGATAGAGACGATAGGCAAACACAATTATAATGGCGAATTGAAGGGTCCATCTATTGCTCATCCACTTACTGACCCATTCAAAAAGGAGATGATTACTATGGGATATAATGCTTTTGAGCCCTATTTTCAATACTATCGTTTTTCTTTAGATGGAAAATTAAAGCAATACGAGCCGATCAATGTGCCATATGGGGTAATGATGCATGCCTTTGGTCTGAGTGAAAATTATATCATGTTTTACCATATGCCGGCTGTTTTTGAATTAAAAAATATCGGAACTACCCGACCCTTCCGCTGGAAACCTGAAAAGGGTTGTCGCATTGGAGTGATGCCACGAAATGGAACTTCATCGGATACACGCTGGTTCGAAATACCTACCTGTTGGGTATTTCACAATATGAATATGTACGAAGAAGGAGACTGTCTGATAACTGATGTGGCGAAATATGAGAGAATTCCCTTGCTTGACCTCGGTACTAAAAATCCAAGCCCACCTTTTACATTAGACCCTGTTGCTATAATGGTAAGGTGGAAACTCAATCTAAAAACCGGTCAGCTTGATGAGGAAATACTTACCGAAGCCCCTGTAGAATTTCCCAATATGGACGAGCGATTTTTAACCAAAAAGCAAAAGCACGGGTACTACGTTAAACTCATGGATGCCGAACAGGAAGAAGGCTTGTGGAATACTGTTGTTCACCGTGATTTTGAGGAGAATAGAGACGATATGTATTGCTTCGGGAAAGACTATTATACCGGGGAAGCTTTATTTACTCCAAGGACTGAAAACTCAGATGAGGGTGACGGTTTTCTGCTCAATTTGGTCTATGATTTAAAGAAAAATAAAAGCAAACTGACCATTTTTGATGCGCTCAATGTGTCTAAAGGACCATTAGCGACTGTCCACCTTCCCAGACGTATTGAGTACGATTTTCATGGAAGCATAATTAATGCTGAGTAACACTCCATTGCTGAAGAAATTTTTCAGTTGCAATTTTTCCCTGCTCCATCAGAGCTAATTTTTGGTCTTTTGTGATTTTCATGTCAATAGAACTTATTCCCAGGTCATCAATAAAAACTGTTCGATCAAAATTCTTTTTATTGTGGACCAGCTGCACGTATTGCTGTTTTTTTACAGATGCCATAAAATGAGCTGAAAATGAAAAGAAACCTTTAATTGGAACAGGTGGTTTTTTGGGATCTAAAAGATAGGCACCTAAAGTAGTGATAGATGCATCATTTTCATCAAACTCCTCAATAGCGTAATTTCTGAGCAGCCCACCATCTACAAAAATATCTGAATTAATTTTTTGAGCAGCAAAAAAATAGGGAATAGAAGAAGAGGCTCTCATCCCCTCAGCTATGGATAAATTGGGGGTGTTAGTATGCGAAAAAACAACAGACTTGTTTTGGGTTGCATTGGTTGCGATCAGTCTCAGTTCCAGGAAGCCTTCAGCATGAGCTTCTTTAAAAGAAATATTAGGATCGCCGGTTTTATTTTTAATAATCTCACAAAAGAAATCTTTCATCTTATCGCCTTTGTACCAACCATACTTTGTCAATAGCCGATAAGGTCCCAGCCAACCACCATCACTGAAAGTATTAAACGGTAAATCGAGAAGTACTTGCTTGCATTCATCAGCAGTGTACCCAAGTGCTATCATAGATGATGATATCGACCCCGCTGAGGTGCCGCAAACCTTTGATATGTTTTTAGTGATGCCGTATTTTTCCAGTACTTCATAAAAACCCTGATAAGCGACACCCAAAACGCCTCCACCCTCAAACACCAGATTTTTAAAGGGATATTTTACTTGTTTTTTCACTTTAGATCAAAAATATTTATTTACCTTAGAGCGAATATATAAATAATCTGGAATATGCCCCAAAAGTAATAGTATGTCAAATAAAAATAAAAATAGTAGAATAGGTATTGTGGGTGGTGGTCCGGGTGGTCTCTCTACTGCATATTACCTAAAGAAGAAGGGATATACTCAGGTTACTGTACTTGAGAAACTACCTGAGGTTGGTGGTTTGTGCAATTCCATTACATTCGAAAACCGCTCTTTTGATTTGGGTGCTAATTATTTGACTCCTGCTTACAAAAAAACACTTAAAATTGCTAAAGAAGTAGGTGCTAAACTGTATGTCGAAACTAAGGCATATTGCTATAATCCCGAGACCGGCAAATATTCATCAATATTGAAGGCAGTGACAAGGGATGTCTCCTTTTTTAAGTTCTCATGGCAAGCGATCCGGTATTTTTTCGAGAGAAGAAAAGTGAGTAAAAAACTGCCCAAAGCGGGATATAAAGGTGTCAGTCAACATCCGGATTTGGCCTGTTCATTTGAAGACTGGTTAAGAGATAAAAACTTACTTGGGCTGAAGGAATTGTTCCATATCCCGATAACACTTATGGGCTATGGTAAATTACATGAAATTCCTGCACCCTACGCTCTGACCTACATGAGTAACTATACTTTTCTGACACTGCTTATGTTTGGAGCAGGTCTTCCTATTCCCTGGCCCAAGCGGTTCATTTATGGTTTCCAGCGATTTTGGGAGAAAGTGAGCTGGAACCTTACAGTGATAAAAAATGCGGATATTCACAGCATTAAAAGAGGGGACGAAATACAGGTACATTTTACTACTTTGGAGCACGATATGAATCAATTGATCAAGGTTGAAAAACAAATGACTTTTGATTATTTAGTGTTGGCAGTGCCACTCACTTTACCCATCTTAGAGAATCTTTTTACTGATTCCAACACAGGCCATTGTGAATTAACCAATGAGGAGAAAAGGTTATTCAGTAAAGTAGTTACCCACCCATTTTGTTTAACTACGTTTATTCTGCGTGACCTGAAACTACCGCGGCGACTGGTGAATCTTTTGCCTGTTCCGGAACTTGGGAAACCCTATATCATTACTCAGCAATTTGACGACAACCCCCTTGTTTCTTTTTATTCGCGAACTGACGAGCACAATCAGCCCGACAGAGAAAAAGTTATTGATTATATTAAGGACTTATATAGTCAGTTGGGAAGTCAATACGAAGGAGAATGTTTTACGCATGATCGCTGGACCTATTTTCCACATGTTGAGGCACTGACCATAAAGGAAGGATTTTATGACCATCTTGAAGAGTTGCAAGGAAAAAATAATACCTATTTTACCGGTGGCTTGATGGCATTTGAGTTGATAGAACCTATTTTGAATTATTCTGATAACTTGGTAAATGAATATTTTTAAAGATTTTTTGAAAAAAAGCTATGAAATTTAACGACTACCAACTGAAAAGAAAAATTGCCGAAAGTGATTATTTTTCTGTTTTCAATGCACTTTCGACTAATGGAGAAGGACCGGTAATCATCAAGGCTGTCAAAGAAGATCGCATTAGTTTGTCCTTAAAAAATAAGCTAAACCATGAATTCAATATAGGTCAACAATTGTCGGGGGAGCAGGTAATAAGGTATTTGCATAACGGCTCTGACGAAAATAATCCTTTTATCGTATTGGAAGACTTTGGCGCTAAATCACTCGCTACTTATTTATCCGAAAAAAAACGGTTGACAATACAGGAGTTTTTGTCCCTTGCTAAGTTGATTACAAAGGCTTTGATGGAAATTCATCAGGCAAAAGTTATCCACAAGGATTTGAATCCTCAGAATATACTTTATAATCCGGATACACAACAATTGAAAATAGGGGATTTTGGAATTGCTTCTACCTTGAAAAAGGAGGTTCAGAGAGAATTTGCCGTAAATGCTCTTGAGGGCACTTTGGAATACCTTTCTCCGGAACAAACCGGACGTATGAATCGCGAGATAGATTTTCGCTCTGATTTTTACTCTCTTGGAGTGACATTTTATGAAATGCTGGCCGGGCAAAGACCTTTTTTAGAAAAAGATAAACTGGATCTTGTCCATGCCCATCTGGCTTTAAATCCTCCAGATTTAATGAAAATCAACCCTGAGGTGCCCGAGTATCTAAATAATATCGTCAATAAGTTGATGGCAAAAAATGCGGAAAAAAGATACCAAAGTGCAAGAGGGCTTTTTAAGGACCTGAATAAAGCAGAAGCTGCATACAATAGTGGTACAACCGATTCATTCGAATTGGGGGAGGACGACTCCTCATCTCATTTTAATATACCCGGGAAATTGTATGGAAGGGAGCAGGAAATAGGTTCTCTTTTGGAAGCCTTTGAAAAGGTTTGTGAGGGTAGTAGGGAAGTGGTCATGGTAAGTGGTTATTCCGGAGTAGGAAAGTCTGCCTTAGTAAAAGAAATCCATAAACCGGTAACCGGTAAGAAAGCCTATTTCATCAGGGGAAAATACGATCAATATCAAACCAATAAGCCCTATTATGGGATGATTGAAGCTTATCGCAAGCTGATTCAGCAGTTTTTGGTTGAGGGTGATGAGCGCATTGCAGAGTGGAAAGATATATTTTTAGAAGCTTTTGGTCCCAATGGGCAATTGATGATAGATGTAATTCCTGAGTTAGAGTTGATTATCGGAAAGCAACCACCTGTTACAGAGTTGGTTGGTGATGCTGCAAAGACCAGATTTACTCTGCTTTTCAGGAATTTTATTCGTGCTCTGACAAGCACAGGCAATCCTTTGGTAGTTTTTCTTGATGACTTGCAATGGGCTGATAATGAGACCATAAATATCATTCATGACCTGTTAAAGCTCGCCCGAAATGAGGAGTCCAAAAAGCTTTTTTTAATAGGAGCTTACAGAGATAATGAAGTCAGTGAGGCACACCCTTTGATCATCATGCTGGAGCAGGTAAAAAAATACGATGTTAAAATCATCGACTTAAAATTGTTGCCCATCCGAAAGGAGGATGTCCAACAAATGGTCATTGATACCTTTAATTGCAATTTAGAAAAGGCAGCTGAATTGGCAGAAATTGTTTACAAGAAGACAGGTGGAAACCCATTTTTTGTCAACCAGTTTTTGACCTCTTTGCACCTCGACGGTTTGGTGAATTTCAATACCCATACGGGCGAATGGGATTGGGATATCCAAAAAATAACTTCCAGAGGATATACCGACAACATTATTGATTTAATGGCCAGAAAAATTGAAAAATTAGAACCCGCAGCCATAGAAGCTTTGAAAATAGCCTCGGCGCTGGGAGCTCAATTTAGTCTGGATACCTTAATGCTTATTGTTGGTCAGGAAAAAAGCTATTTATTTGAGGAGCTAAGAAAATCTGTAGATGCAGGTTTAATAACACAGGATAGTTATTCTAACGAAGAGGTTGAAATTTACGAGTTTTTACACGATAGAATACAACAAGCTTCTTATTCCTTTTTGGGGGAGGATGAGTTGCTGGATTTGCATTATAAAATAGGTACGACCCTGTTGGCAGAATACAGGAAAAATGAAAGATATGAGTTATTCGACCTTGTGAATCACTTAAATCAAGCCCAAAGTTTTTTTATTGAGGAAGCTGATCGTCTGGAGTTAGCTAAACTAAACTACGAAGCTGCGCAAAAAGCTAAAAACAGTAATGCTTATTCTACCGCGAGAGAATACCTTGATATTGCTATTGAAATGTTACCCCAAGAATCGTGGTCCATTGATTACGATCTTTCTCTTGGGATTATTTCATCAGCCATTGAAGTGGCTTATTTGAATAAGGAGTATGATAAAATGGATGACCTTATTGAAGTAATCGATAAAAATGGGAAAGAACTAATTGATAAGATCCCATCCTATGAAATAAAGGTTCAGGGCTATGCCGCGCAATCAAAGCTACTGGAGGCCATTGAAGAAGCCCGAAGGGTGCTAGCATTGATAGGTATTAAACTTCCCAAAAACCCGGGGCAATTGCAAATCATGAGCAGCATGATTGGGACAAAGCTATTAACCGGACGGAAAAAGCCAAGTACCTTGCTCGAGTATAAAAAAATGACAGATCCTTTGGCTTTAGCTGCGATGCGAATATTGATCAGCACTTCATCATCCGCTTTTTTGGCTATGCCAAATATGTTCCCACTGGTCGTTTTTAATATGGTGAAATTGAGTTACAGAAAAGGGATATCAAAATACTCCAGTTATGGGTATGCATGCTATGGTTTTATCCATTGCGGAGTGTTGGGAGACATAAAACTTGGCACAGAGTATGGAAAACTGGCTTTGGATCTGATGGAATATTTCGACGCTCCGGAGTTAAGAGCAAAGACTCCTTTTGTTTACTACGCTTTTATACACCAATGGAGATACCCTATCAGGGAAACCAAACAGTATTTTCTTGAAGGATATAAAAGAGCTTTGGAAATTGGTGATCTCGAATACGGCGGATGGAACGTATTTCACTATTGCAGTTATGCTCTTTTTGCGGGCTATCCGCTTGAGGAAACTGAACAGCATTTTGTTTCTATGAAAATTCAGGCTGAGAACCTGGGCATGTTGCAAATTACCCATTTGATTGCCCTTTGGACGCCGCTGGTAAGTACATTGAGAGGATCAGTGTCCGAAGAAGAAAACTTACTCCATGTAGATCCCGAAAACGATCAATTGCTTCAAAGTTTTCAGGAAATCAATTTTACTACCGCAGTTTATGAACGCTATCTTTCCAAAGGTATGTGTTTTTACTTTTTTAATGATTATGAAAAAGCCCACGAACAACTGGAACTGGCAAGGCCATTGATTGACTCTGTTGTGGGGATGGAATATGCATCGCAATATTACTTTTTTGCTGCATTAACCTTTGCAAAACTCGATCCGAAAAAGTACCCATCTGCCGGGAGTAAACTTAAAAAAAAAATTGGCAGACTGAAAAAAATTGCCCAATTCGCTGAGGAAAACTACCGACATAAGTATCATCTGGCAGTAGCTGAAAATCATCGGATAAACGGGAGATATTTTGAGGCAATGGATTTTTATGAAAAAGCTGCAGATGGAGCAAGTGAATATCAGTTTTTAAATGACAGTGCCATAGCTTTGGAATGTGCTGCATCCATGTTTATTGACCTGGAGAAAAAGGATCTTGCATTCACTTTCTGGTTAAAAGCGAAAAATGCCTATCAAAAATGGGGCGCTATTGCTAAAGTAGAGTCCATGAAAAAGCAAGAGAGAAACCTGGGTTTTGATGAACTTAGTATGTCTTTTATCAATCAGGATAGTTTGTCGACTCAACTCATTTCGGGCAGACATAGTTCCTCTACCTCAGACCCGGGAGGCAGCAATATTGACATAGAAACCATCATTAAAGCATCGCAAAGCATAACAGGTGAAATAGTTTTAGAAAACCTACTGAATAAACTTTTGAAGTTATTGGTTCAAAATGCCGGGGCTCAGTCAGGACACCTGCTTTTACCATCAAAAAACGGCTTTAAAATAAGGGCGCGAATTTTACCGGGTAAAACAAGGGAAAATAAAAACGGTAATGGAAAATCAACATCCTCAGATGATGAATTGGCCTGGTCAGTGGTAGATTATGTAAAAAAGACAAAAGAGACGGTTATTCTGGATAATGCTTCGGAAAGCACCTTATTCAAAAATGATCCCTTCATTCAATCAGCTAAACCGCTGTCTGTACTTTGTGTGCCATTCATCAACCAAGGAAAATTACAGGGTATTGTTTACCTCTCCAACAATCTGATTCCGGAGGCATTTACCGGAGACCGATTGGCTTTACTAAAATTGTTAGCAGGGCAGATTGCCATATCCATTGAGAATGCACTTTTTTACGATGAATTGGAAAAGAGAGTTCAATCCAGAACGAATGAACTTCAGGTAGAAAAGAAAAAATCTGATGATTTGTTATTGAATATTTTACCCGAACAGGTTGCCGAAGAGTTGAAGCAAACCGGAACTTCAAAAGCTCGCAAATACGAGAATGTGAGTGTTATGTTTACTGACTTTAAAGAGTTTACCAAGAGGAGTGAGAAACTTAGCCCCGAGGACTTAGTAGAAGAGATTGATGGATGTTTCAAAAAATTTGATGAGATAATATCAAAGTACAATCTGGAAAAAATAAAAACTATAGGCGATGCATATATGTGTGTAGATGGTATCCCGAATAATGAGAATACCAATCCTGTAAATGCGCTTAAAGCAGCCATTGAAATAAGGGACTTTATTAAGACTGAGCGAGAAAAAAGGCAAAAAGAAGGCAAGGATTTTTTTGAAATTCGTATTGGTATCCACACAGGTCCTGTAGTCGCAGGAATAGTTGGGAGGAAAAAATTTGCCTTTGATATCTGGGGAGATGCAGTAAACACTGCTGCTCGTATGGAGCAATACAGTGAGGCCGGGAAAGTCAATGTTTCGGAAGCAACCTATCAGTTAATTAAGGATCATTTTGATTGTGAGTACAGGGGTGAAATAGAGGCAAAAAACAAAGGGAAGCTCAAGATGTATTTTGTGGAATAGATGAGCGATCAAGATTATCAAAAAATATCACATTGCCGACTTTATCACCTTCAAGATCATACCCGCAGCTAATCGGTGTCCTGTACCATTTATTTGATTGGTAGTACCGCAAAAATATAAATCAGTTTTTGGGTTGTAGAATGCGAAAGAACCTGTCTGTCCCCAAAACCCCAATATTTCGCCGGGATACTTAAATGGGGATGCTATCCGGGGTATCCACAACTTTTCTAATCCAATACCAAAAAGGAATAATCCCGGTGGCGGAAATATCACATTCCACTTTTTCAATTCTTCAATTTTTTCAGTCGGAAAAAACCTGCCGCGGAAGAACTCTTTTATGAAAATCATGACTTCATCGGCAGTAGATACAATTCCACCTTCAGGACCGACAGAACTTATGTATTTTGGTAACCAAAGTTTCTTTGTCCCGTAATAAAAAGGTACCGGAGAATGGTCATCCTGATCGGTATAGACGTAGGTGTTTTGAAAATTCAGTTCGGAAAAAATATAATCGCGGAAAATTTCACTGATGGGTTTTTCGGTAATTTGTTCGAGGATTTTTCCAAGTAGCTGATAATTGGTATCTGAATAGGCAGCCTTATGTTGAGTCCAGGGCCAGAAGCTTTTTGCTCCCGGCTTAAAGTTGGGCTTCATATTTTTTACAAGGTCTATTGTTTTATCAATAGACCATTCACTATCATTTCCGTCTAAAAGGTCGTCAGCTGCTGTCCTCCCGTTTTTTTGTTTGTGAAAAAAATAATCGGGTAAACCTGAAGTGTTGCTGATTAAATGAAGAATGCTGATTTGATCTGAATAATCCTTTCCATTGAGGAGGTGCAAATCCTTCCAGTATTTTTCCGGTAAAATTTCAGAGATTTTATCAGTCAATGCCAGTTTTTCCTCTTCAATCAATTTCTTTACCACTGCAGTGATGTACAATTTCGTTACACTTGCGATAAAGTACCGATCTTGGGATTGCATATTTCCACAGGCGCCACTCCATGAAAAGCTTCCATCGCTATTCTCAATTTTCATAGTCGCACTGAAAATACTTTTGTTCTCAAGCATTTTATCCAAAAGCTGATCGAGTTTTGCGGTATCGATTTTTTCTGCCATGGTTTTTAAAATTCAAGGTGATTTTTATCTATTTAACCTATGATTTTAGAAAAAAATTTAATCCTTCAAAATTTTTCCCGTGCGGATCCATTTTGATTCCATTTCCCATCTGTCATCAGAGCTTTTTATCAAGTGGGCATCCCATCTGTAGGTAGTTGGCCATTGCTTAAAGACTTTTACCGCATTGAATAGAAACCAGGTGGACAGTTTGGTCGTTTTCGGTTTCCAGCCTTTGGAGGGAATTACACTTAGCTGAAAGGACTCCAGATCTGAATGTATAGTATATTTTCCGGAAATACTTCCTATGGATGGGTGTCCTAAAATAATGAATTCGCCGGATATCTGATTGTCCGGGGGAATTTTATTCAGATCGGGAAAAGCGGGGAAGAAGCTGATACTCAGGGGGTGTATATCATTTTTAACTGTCATGGATTTAATAGCGGCTTTTTGACTGGACCATTCCAGCTCGTAGATGTGATTATTCGTTTCTTTTGTTTTTTGACCATTAGTGATTTCTATGCTTTCTAACGCCCCTTTGATTTCAGGGTTAAGGGTAGCAATCAGTGGTTTTGGACTGTATCGGGCAAAAGTCATTTTCTGCCAATCCATCGGAAGGGGAAGGTCGTCAAGTTGATGACTGCGCTTATCTATGGATAGGGTAATTTTCGTTTTGTTTTTTCTGACAAAATAAAAATCGTGTAGCAACACCATAGGCATAGACCCGGGATGAGTTGCACTGTCGCCCATAGGAGCCAATAGCCCAAAGGGCTTGCGCTTTGCCCGATTCTTTTCATGCACTGAAATTTCTATTTGCCGACCCTCAACATCACTAAATTGGTATTCTGCCTGAACCCCGAATTCATTAACCTCAAAATAAGCTTTTTCCATATCTGTGGGAATCATCTCATTCATTCCTGCACCGGCAATGTTGTATTTCAAGGGATCCGGCTTCAGCGACTTTTGATGATACACATCCACTTTTTTATCCTTTCTCCACCCGAGTATCAAATGACCTTTTCCATAAATGCTGTCATCGAATACCTGAGGTTCAAATCCCACGTAAATGGAATCGGGATCTTTTTCAAAATTGATCAAAAGTAGTTTCTCCATGGGGTCAATTTCAATGGAAAAAGGAAAAATAATTCCTGACATTACCGGAAGATCAGGATTTGAGGATGAGGTGGAAATTGTCATGAAAGGAAAATTTAGGTTTGACAAAAATAAAAATTCCTGGCTTAAGCTCAGTTTATTTTTTTGAGAATTATTTTGCCTTAAAACTTAGGTGTTCATAGTAGAGATAATTCCTACAATAATTCCGATAAAGATAATGATCAGCATCAAAGAAACGACTCCTAAAATCATCGAGAGTGCACTTTTCAATATGGTGATTATCCGGCTTCCTCTAAAAAAACTGACATAAGCATAGAGAAAATAAAAAAGTGACACAAGACTAAGCAGAATAGAGCCGTAAGGCTGGAAAAACAATTCTAAGGGTGAGGCTAGAATGGAAATTATAAAAAGTAATCCGGCTACATATAAATTAAAGATAATGTTCTCTAGCATGTTTTTACCGGAGCTTCTTTTGAATAGCAAATAGGAAAACACGGCTATAAAAAGCATTACCACCAGTATAAAAAAATGGTAATAATCTACAAAAGCTTCAAGAAATTGCTGCTCTAATTCTGAATTGGCCTGAACCTCTTCGAATGCTTCTTGTGGAAGAGCATACTTGAAGAGAAACACATAGATGGTACCCGTAATCACGTAGAATTTGAATGGATTCATCAATCGTTTTCTGTCGTGGTCAAGATATGCATGTATGTGTTCACCAGGATTCAAGACCAATAATCTTATAGTTTTTAGAATGCCCTTTTCAAAATTAAAATACTGTAGGATTTGATTCCCAAACTGGGAAAAGGTTATCCGATTTACTTCTTTTTCCTGCTCTTTGATTTTATTCTCTTCGTTTTCTGATCGCTGCGAATCCTTCACTGATGCCGGTTTTATTTGTAGAAAATGTCTTGATTTTCGCAATATAGTAATATTTTTCAAACTTATTTCCTGCTCTTGTCACTTGCATGAAGTTAAAGATAGTTTTTTTGAAATGGATTAGGGTCCTGCATAATAGTGATATTTAATTGTAGAATGAGGTAAACCATATAGAGACAGGGTTTTAGCTTGTTTTTTATTTCTCAGCCTTTAGGATGGGAAAACATTTTTCTTGTATTTTACATTACTTATGTAGAACTTTTTAAACTCAAATCACAAGAATATGTACAACAAAACCATTGTTATCACTTTCGCTTTAATGTTTTCTTTTTTAATTTCTCCTAAATTATTTTCTCAGGATGTAAGCGTCGGATTAAAAGGCGGGCTTACCATGAGTAATTTGTATATCGACAGAGATGAGCTGGACGATGAGAATGCAAGATTTGGCTATCATGTAGGCTTGTTTAGTCAGATTATGTTCTTTGAGACATTTGGTATTCAGCCTGAGATTCTTTACACTACAAAAGGTAGTAAGGCCAAGTACACAGGAGCAATCGATCAAACCATAAGATTTAATCTCAGTTATATCGACATCCCGGTTTTGATGGTCTTCCGCCCCGGAGAAGTTCTGGAATTTCATGCGGGACCCTATGCGGGACTTCTGCTCTCGGGAAATACCGAATTTTCAGGGCTTATTGAAGGCGAGAGCGATATTGACAGAGATGATTTTAATACCCTTGACTATGGCTTGGCAGGGGGATTGGCTATTAACCTTGGAAATGTGCAGGCCGGTTTGCGATATAATTTAGGCTTAAATGAATTGGCTGATACCAATCTGACCAGGCTTTTACTTGGAGACAGCAAAAATTCCTACGGTCAACTATATTTTACCATCAGGTTGAATTAATCATATGTTGAAAGAGTTCATTTTTTTAAAGTTTGAGTAATTGACAAACTTTCTAAAATATGCTCATTCAATTCAAATGAATTGTCCTTTCATCTCCATTGAATATGGAGACAATCCTTCTTAATCCCTTGTACAGAGTTGCCGAATGGGATTTTAGATACTCAATCTAACAGTCTTCTACCTACCCAAAAAAGCCTGAACCCCAATCTTCATCCCATATGAATTGAAACTATCCATAGTATGGTAATAAATTGATGGCTCAATGGCAATGGAAGAATTTAGAAAGAATGAATAGCCTAAGGAAAGAATAAAACCACTTTCTGTTTCAGATTCACTGGAAAATCCATCTTCATATTTTTCCCAAATATATTGAACCTGAGGAAATAAACCTTGGAAGACATAGTATCTTGCATAAGGACCCAATCTAAGTGCTTTATCAGCATCGTCCAGATCATCAAACTTAAATCTGATGTAAGCCATACTGAGGCCTAAGCCCAAATTATCTACAGGAAAAAAACCTACATTAGGTGAAAATTCAAAAAGAGTAGCATCCCCAAGAAAATTATCATCCCAAGAACGCGATTCGAAATTAAATGTTCCACCCAACATAATGCTTCCTTGTCCAACTTGTTGGGCACTTAAATTACTAAACCCCAATAGGATAGTAAAAAACGAAATTATTGCTGAAGAAAAAATTGATGTTTTCATTTATCTGAGTTTTATTTATAATGGTCAAATATAAGAAATTTTTTAATCAGCCCGTTTTTCCTTAATTTTCAACAACAACCGGAGTTCGGAGTACAAGATGATTTTTTAGCGGTTAAGTTTGCCAGATTCAACTTTGGTTTCATAGATGGAAATCCACAGGCATCAAGAGCCAAACAAGCAGTTGATTTATTGGTTAAAATGAAAGTTTCACCGTCAAATTCCAGACCGTATTTACCTATAGTTTCACCCTGATATTCTACTTCAATTTCAGCATCTTCAATGCCCAGTTTTTCTTCAGAAAGATGGATGATATTGAGCAATTTGGAGGGTTTTAATCGGTGGTCATAATCGTCCGCATTCCACAGTTGAAAACTGACTTTTTTCTCTGTGCGAACAACTCCGCCACAGTCAATGAATTTTTTGTTGATTTGACCTACCTCTGTCACATGGAAATGCTCCGGAACAGAAGTCCCGTTTTCTAATTGGAATTCGACACTCTCAAGTGTTGGTAGGATCTGTTTTACTTCTGATAGTTTCATGTTTGTTAGTTTATTATAATATTACGATATAGTTAAAATTTAAAAAAACTTATGAGTCCACTCCGAAAACCCTTTTCGTCATGAAAATGAGCGAAAAATTCATCCCCAACTCGTTGGGGATTGCAGCAATTTGTAATAGAAAAGGGTTTTCGGAGTGGACTCACTTAGCAACATTTATTTTTGGTAAGTTTTAGCACGATTGCAGAAATATATTTTTTCAGCAAGTCAAGGGTGTTTTCATTAATGCAGTAACAAATGGAATTGCCTTCGATAGTTCCCTGTATGATTCCCGCATTTTTCAGTTCTCTGAGATGTTGTGAGATCGTTGGCTGTGCGAGGGGTAATTCGTCCACAATATCATTGCAAATGCATTGATTCACCTTTAGTAAATGCTCTACAATGGCGACTCTTGCAGGATGACCTAATGCTTTGGCAATAGTGGCAATTTGATTTTGTTGTGCAGAAAAGTGCTCCGTTTTACTTGCTCCCATGTTTGCTAAATTATTTAATATTGCAATATTACGATAAATATTTGAAAAGCAAGACGTTTTTATAGATTATTTTTTGCTCTTTACTTTTTCCATTTTCCAACCTCAATTGAAATGAAATCCGGCAAGTAATTTGGGGTACAAGCTTTGGAAACCTTTTCATCTTTGTATAGACCGGTTTTTTCGTTTTACTTTTGATATGATGGTGCAGGGTAGAGTATTTTTGGAAGGGAGGACGGTTTTGAATTGGGAAGGGTTGAAGTTATATATGTAATATTGCAATATTACGTAATTCCCTGAATACTCAATTATTTCTACAATTTTTTTCTCCCTCCCTTACCCTTTCCATTTTCCAACTTCAATAGAAATAATATCCGGCAAGTAATTTGGAGTACAACCTCTGGAGACCATTTCATATTTGTGGAGGCTATTTTTTCGGCTCTAATGTTTGATTTCAAGGTTTCCGGTAGAGCGTTTTTGAATGGGAGGAAGGTTTTGAATTGGGAAGGGTTGAAGTTATATATGTAATATTGCAATATTACGTAATTCCCTGAATACTCAATTATTTCTACAATTTTTTTCTCCCTCCCTTACCCTTT
>SLKL01000427.1 GCA_007134625.1 Saprospiraceae bacterium | reverse complement strand
TTTACAGGAAAGGGGGAAATCTTTGACTTTAATGATATCTCTGTAAGTAATCAAGCCTACGAGCTTGCCGGCTGTATCGACTACCGGAAGCTTTTCTATTTTATTTTTCTGTAGAATTTCTCTCGCTTTATCGAGATCCGTTCCAACGGGAGCCGTAATGAGGTTTTTGAATGACATCAACTCACTTACAGGTCTGTTCATATTTTCCTCAAACCTCAGATCGCGATTGGTCAATATGCCTGCAAGGAGATTATTGTGGTCGATGATGGGAATACCACCTATTTTGTATTGCTTCATTAGGCTGAAAGCGTCTCCCACTAAGGCGTCCTTGGTAAGTGTGACGGGATCAATGATCATCCCACTTTCTGATCGCTTAACAGATCTAACGTGATCAGCCTGCTCCTCAACAGACATGTTTTTATGTACAACGCCTATTCCTCCTTGACGAGCAATGGCAATTGCCAGGTGTTTTTCCGTAACTGTATCCATGGCAGCGGACACAATAGGCACATTTATCCTGAGCTTACGGGTAAGCCGAGTTGAAATATCTACATCTCTGGGAAGGACTTCAGAATAAGCGGGAACGAGGAGGACATCATCAAAAGTTACTCCTCTTTCTGAAAATTTGTCGGTATTGTTCGTATTTAATTCCATATGCAAAGTTACGTATTCTTTCAAAAAAAGGTTTTGAAGTCGGGGACATTTTTTCCATAATGTCTATTTTTGATAAAAATTTTGAATAATGGACAAACCATCCTTAAGTGTATTTTCGGATGAATACTTTATGAAACAGGCTTTTCATCAGGCTAAGTCAGCCGCTGAGGAAGGTGAAGTACCGGTCGGTGCAGTAGTAGTGATGGGCAACAGGATAATCGCAAGGACCTACAATCAGGTAGAGCGATTAAAAGATGTGACTGCTCATGCTGAAATTCTGGCATTGACGGCAGCCTCAGATGCCATTGGGAATAAATATCTTTGGGATTGTACTATGTATGTTACTCTCGAACCCTGCCTGATGTGTGCGACGGCATTGAAGTGGGCTCAACTGGGCAAATTGGTTTACGGTGCTGCAGACGACAAAAATGGCTTTATGGTGCAGGGACGCGAAATTTTACACCCCTCAACAGAACTGGCATATGGGGTAATGGAGGAGGAATGCAGCAAACTTTTGAAAGACTTTTTTAAAGCTTTGAGGTGATTAAAAAACACTCATTCATGAGAGCTCAATGTTTAAAGTGTAAGGTTGAAAGTGTAAAGTTTAAGGTCTCATGAGGGCACGAAGGGCGCAGAGATTTCACAATGGTAGTTTAGAATTCTATTTTCAATTCGTAATTCGTAATTCGTAATTCCTAATTATTCTCGTCAGTCCATTTCATTACGTTTTTTCACGAGATAAGCAATTGACTGCTGAATGTTTAGCTTGTTTAAAGTGTAAAGTCTCAGATTGAGATTCAAGATGACCATCCTGAATACTCATACGTATACAAAATGATATTTCACAAAAATTAAATCAATCTACGTGAAACCTCTCTATGTTATCCGTGCTCTGTGGTAAAATAGTTGAAACCACAGAGGGCGCGAAGGGCGCAGAGATTTCACAAAGGTTATTTAGAATTCTATTTTCAATTCGTAATTCGTAATTATTCTCGTCAGTCCATTTCATTTCATTACATGTATTTACGAGACAGGCCTACTCCCTTCTTCCAACTTCCCACTCCCTACTTCCTACTCCCCACTTCCCACTCAATCTAATCAAAAAATCGGCCGTACCGATCTCTGTCTTTTTGTTTGTCTTTAAATTCCGGGAGATCGAGAAACTCTTCTTCTTCATCCACTTCCTCGTAGGGTATGTATTCCCCCATTTTTTCTTCTTCCATTTCCTTTTCTACTGTTTTTACTCGTCTGAATAGAAGGGCTTTACCAAAAAGAAAAGCAATGACAAGTGGAAAACCGATTACCGTCAGTACCGTCATAACAATACCCCAGATGACATTTCTTTCCAGAGTGCGCAGAAGATATTTTCCATAACTGAGAATGACTTTGTAGTCCAGAATTAAAGTAGCGATAAAAAGAAATGGCGCCATCCATGTCAACAGACGAAACACTCCTCGTGCTACGAAAAATATTAACATAAAAACCACTACCAGCATGATAAGGCTGATAATCGTATTGATGGGGTCACTTTTTTTATTATTTACACGGATAAAAAACATGAATGTATGGGATATTTATTTTTTGAACTGGGTCTCTAAATAGACTTATTAGTCACTACATTATAACGTCTGAAGTATAACAATCGTTTGCCTACATCTACCTAAATAGAAAATTATTCTTTTTGTTTACCTTCCGACAGGTTCAGGGAATCATCTAAAACGTCCTGCATAATTTGCATTTGGTGAGCAGACAATTGCTGACCAATTCTGGCAAAAATCCATAATCCCGCCATAGCTAAGAGGACAACTGCTCCCCACCAAAGTTCTGACATTTCCTGCCCAAGCGAGTAATTGGAAAACTGCCACATCAGTATAATGAACAAACTAAATCCCAGAATTACATATAGGAACATAACCAAGGTCCAGATACCCGGAGCAGGACTATACATTCCGCGAATCAAACTGCCTCCGCTTTCGTTTTCTTCTATAGTCAGCGTGAGTATGGGAGACCATATTTGTCGGTCCTTTGCCGGCAGTTTCATACTTGCATAGCCGGGTATGGCATGACCTAAAACCGGACAGTCATCTTTTTTTAATCCGGTTGCAATCAAATGATACACCGCCTCAGGCTCCTGCTCCAGCTCTATCCTGAATCTGGGGCGCAAGCCGGCCTTATTTTCTTTTTTTATTGACTCTTGCATTAGCTAGTGGTCTTGCAGTTATTAAACAGATTATCCTATAAAGCTTGTGGTAAAGTTTTCATAATCAGTGCAAAGCCCCCCAATAAATACGCTATTTAATCACCATAAAAAGCCACTACTTACAGATAATACTGTTTTTAGACTAAAATCAAAAATAGTAATTTTTACTTTAGCTCAGTGTGAATTTTCCAAATTTATTGAAAAAGAGGAATTCAACCCAAATCTAAGCCACCAACAACTATTCTATCAAGCAGCTCTATTTTTGATACCTATAGACTTCTATTCCTTATTAGCTCATGGATAATTTTTGCTATCTTCGCGCAATTATTTAATGTTTAAAGGGATTCTCATGGATTTCAAATGGAAAAGGGTTACAGGGTTTCTTTTTTTGGTAAATCTTATATTGTTAATTGGCACAAATTCTATTGATGCACAGAACAATAACGAATGGCCTGAAATAACTTTGGAAAGTCCTCACAATGCCATTTACACTCACCTGTTTTACCTTCAAAGAGACTCCTATGATCCGGAATTGGCCGCATCATCTATGCCGCCAGGATTGTCTCAGGAAGAACGGGTAGTGCTTGCAAGACAACTGTTTCAGGTTTATGACGGTCGGGGTCTTTATGTATTTGTTGATAAAATTCCAATGGAGGCAGATCATCGTGATAGTCTTGGGAATCATATTTTTTATCCATTCCCCAATCAATTGCCTGGTATCTTTTTAGAGCGTATAGATAGTCTGTGGTATTATTCTCATGAATCTGTTCCTGAAATCAGGTTAGAGCACAGCAGACTGTATCCATTTGGAGCAGATATTTGGATCAATTTACTACCATTTGGGCTGGAAGGAGAGATTTTAGGTCTTGAATTGTGGCAGATAATTGCTGTGTTCATTTTACTGATAATTATCATTATCCTTCACTTTATTCTGAGTCGTTTCTTCAGACCATTGGTAAGTAACTTCCTGATAAAAAGGATACACATACTACAAATTGATCCGCTGTTAATCAGAAAAGTTTCCAGGGTAATCAGTTTACTAATCGTCCTTTATGTGTTAAGGATTTTATTGCCTTCTCTCTTGCTTCCTATTACAGTGGGTGAGTTTCTGATAAAAGGGGTTGGAATTGCTCATACTGTTTTCATCGGGGTTTTAATTTACAGGATAGTTGAGATTTTTATGGCCTACCTTAAAATGCTGTCCGAAAGAACAGATAGTAAGTTAGACCGACAGGCACTTCCTATAATCGATAAAATTCTCAAGTTTTTCGTAATTATTGCGGTATTGTTCCATGTCTTATCCATTCTAAACATCAATGTTACTGCATTATTGGCAGGTATATCAATCGGCGGTCTTGCTTTAGCATTAGCTGCTCAGGAAACAGTGAAAAACTTTATTGGGTCATTAATGATTTTTATAGACAAGCCATTCGAAGTAGGTGATTTCATTGGTGTTGGGGCATACTTTGGCTCGGTGGTGGAGGTGGGATTCAGGTCCACTCGCTTGATGTTGATCAATACTTCAATTGTAACCATCCCCAATGGTCGTCTTGCAGATATGGATGTGACTAATCTGGGTAAAAGGCAATTCCGAATGCTGGAAACTAAGCTTGCCCTTACTTACGACACTCCCCCCGCTCGTATAGAATTATTTATCAAGGGCTTGAAACAACTCATTCTGGACCACCCTAAGTTTGTAAATGAACGCTATGTGGTTAATTTTTTCGAGATGGCAGATTATTCTCT
>SLKL01000114.1 GCA_007134625.1 Saprospiraceae bacterium | reverse complement strand
GTCGAATTAATTTTGTTTTTATTTAAACTACAATCCATTGAAGGAAAATAAGCAATCACAATCACCCATTATACTGGCTATTGAGAGCTCATGTGATGATACTTCCTGCGCCATATCTGCAAAAGGAAAAATCAGAGCAAATGTTGTCGCCAATCAAACCGTCCACAAAAATTATGGTGGCGTGGTACCCGAATTGGCATCGCGGGCACATTTAAGCCATATTATTCCCGTTGTAGATGCTGCTGTTAAAGAGGCAGGAATTAAGACTTCAGATCTTGACGCCATAGCCTTTACACAGGGACCCGGACTTTTGGGGTCTCTAATTGTTGGCAATCAATTTGCAAAAGGGCTTGCAGTTGCGCTCAACCTTCCCTTAATTGCTGTAAATCATATGGAGGCGCATATCCTTGCTCATTTTATTGATGAACCTTCACCTACCTTCCCCTTTTTAAATCTTACAGTAAGCGGAGGTCATACTGAACTGGTAATTATGCGCGATTACTTTGAGCAGGAATTAATTGGTCAGACTCTGGATGATGCGGCAGGGGAGGCTTTTGATAAGTGTGGAAAAATGCTAGGACTACCCTACCCTTCCGGTCCTGAAATAGATCAACTCGCAAAATCCGGAAAAATCAAATTTAATTTCCCTGAGGCAAAAGTGGGAGAATTTGAATTCTCATTCAGTGGACTGAAAACTTCAGTAATGTATTTTCTTAAGAGAGAGTTGGCAAAAGATCCGGATTTTGTCAAAAATGAGATCAATAACATCGCCGCTTCAGTGCAGTTCGCCATAGTCAAGACTCTCGTAAATAAAACTCTCAGAGCAGCCAAAAAGCACCAGTTGAAACAAATAGCAGTTTCGGGAGGGGTGTCTGTAAATTCAGAGCTCCGAAAGCAAATGGAGAGTGCTTGTAAAGATATAGGTGCTGAACTCTACCTTGCAGCTCCAAAATACTGCACGGACAATGCTGCAATGATTGCTATGGCAGCGCACTTTAAGTATTTAAAATCGGACTTTTGTTCCCTGAAAACTGCAGCTGAACCGCGATTAAGCCGACAGAATCATTAACCGATACTGGACTTTGCAAGAATGCCTTTTTTCAGAGTCTGGAATTCTTCCTCAGTGATAATTCCTTTTTCTTTAAGGTCAGCAATCTCTTTTAATCGGCTTAATACGATATCCGTCTCGGCAAAATGCTCTGTAGTAGAGGTAGTATTACTCTCTGTTTTAAGTTTACCTACGGTTTCCTTTTCCTCTGTTTTATTCTCCTGCTCCTCCTGAACCTTACGAGCCATTTGCTTCCCTTTTTCAAACAACTCATCATACATCTTTTTGATCCGTGTCGTATCCAAATCTAAAAATGTACCACCTGTCTCAAAGTGTGATTTAAACGCCTCACCAATCGCATAGGTGGATGCACCTGATAAAACAGACATGGTCACTCCTCCAATTACAGACCCGAGACCGGGAATGAATTTAATCGCGGCATTTGCCCCAAGACGACTCAAACCTGCTCCTGTCAGGGCACTTACAACAGCCTTGCCGTCTTTTTCCTTAAAGTCGATATCGTAAAGTTTACACATTTGCCTGATCATATCCAACTGAATCGCTCCAACAGCAAAAAAGTCGGCTATTGGTACAGGAATTAAACCGGCACCCATTGACCAGATCATATGATTTTTAATGATTACATCAGCGTTTTTTGTTCTCTCATTATTTATTTCAGGACCTTCCATGATTCTATTCTTTTTTACAAAGGTAACCTATTTTATAAAATACCAAAAAGCCCTCACGGAAGTTGTTATATGATGCTACACAAAATGCAAGCTGAGATAGTTCAATTTAAATATCACCATTAACACTGATTCAAAAGCCATGGCAAAAATTATGGTATAGAATCAATAGCACTCTCAAGGAATCACGAATAGAATGGGATGATTCCTCCTTCCACTCCTAGTTTCTAATCGAACCATAAATCACCGAAAAATATTGATATACCCTATAAACTTCAATCCTGTTCATTTACCTTTACACCCTTCGACTCCGCTATTCCTGCGCTCAGGGCATCGCTTTTCATCCTTAAACAAAAATCCCAACTCCTAATTCGTAATTCGTAATTCCTAATTCCAAACTTCCTACTTGCATATCGCACAATCATCAGAAAGTGAATATTTCCATTTTATCTCATTAACACAATCCCCAATCCCAATACATTTTGTAATTTCGCAAATTATCTTTTTGCACTACAAAAAAACAGTAATTGACTTTAATAAAATCAATCTCGGGAATCAGGGGTACGATAGGCGGTGAAACCGGCCATAACCTAACTCCACCGGACATTGTGGGTTTTATATCAGCCTATGCTTCCCTTCTAAAAGAAAACAATCCCAAACCAGTGGTTGTCATTGGCAGAGACGGCAGAATATCGGGTCAGGCATTGACGGCCATGGTGGCTTCCACCCTTGCATTTTGCGGAATAGATGTGATCGACTGCAGATTAAGCACCACTCCTTCGGTGGAGATGGCAGTAGTAAAAAAGAAAGCAAATGGAGGAATCATTTGCACTGCAAGCCACAATCCCAAACAATGGAATGCACTCAAATTTCTGGATGATAAGGGTGAGTTCATCTCTGGTGAATTGGGTCAAAAGTTGGTTCAAATTGCAGATAAAGGTCAATTCGAATATGCTGAAATTGAAGATTTTGGAAAAATAACAGAATATCCCGAAAGTATATCGGATCACATTTCAGCCATACTTGCAATGGAAACGGTTGATGCTGATCTGATCAGATCAAAAAACTGGACCGTAGTAGTAGATGGAATCAATTCCACAGGTTCCATAGCAATTCCCGCCTTGATGGAAAAGCTGGGGGTAAAATGCATCACCATCAACGATGCTGACTTCGGAAATTTTGCCCATAATCCTGAACCGCTTCCCAAGCATCTCCATGACCTGAGCGAAAAGGTAGTTGCCGAATCGGCTGTATTGGGAATAGCTGTTGACCCGGATGTAGATCGGCTCGTCTTTATATCTGAGAATGGACAGGCATTTGGTGAGGAATACACTTTGGTGGCTGTCGCAGATTACTATTTGCAGAAATATGGAGCGGGAAACACGGTTTCCAATCTCTCTTCTTCTCTTGCGCTCAAGGATTTAACTGAAAATTCGGGGGGCGCGCATTTCTATGCTGAAGTTGGTGAAAAACACGTGGTTAACGAAATGAAGAAGAGAAATGCACTTATCGGTGGCGAGGGAAATGGGGGAATTATCCTTCCAGAATTGCATTACGGAAGAGATGCAGTAGCCGGTGTAGCTGTTTTCCTGACTTTTTTAGCGAAAAAAAATATGCTCCCTTCTGAGCTGAGAAATACATATCCTGATTACCACATGGGTAAGGACAAGATCAATCTTCCTGATCGATCAATTACACCGGGAATACTCGATTTTTTGAAAAAAGAATTTCCCGAAAATGAAAAAGACGAAAGAGATGGATTAAAAATATATTTCGATCAATCCTGGCTACATATCAGAAGCTCTAATACAGAGCCTGTATTAAGGATATATACCGAAGCTAAAACTGAGCAGGAAGCCCAGAGACTTTCTGAAGTGGCTTCAGAAAAAATTGCTGAATTTTTAAAAAACCGATAACCAATGAAAGTATATTTTGACAACGCTGCAACCACTCCATTAGACGAAAGAGTCTGGGAGGTGATGTCAGAACACCTCAAAACGCTTTATGGCAACCCCTCTTCTATTCACCATCTTGGAAGGACGAGCCGAAGCGAAATAGAGAAAGCGAGAAAAACAGTTGCAGAAAGTATAGGCGCAGGAACCGGAGAAATTTTCTTTACTTCAGGAGGAACGGAGTCCAACAATACAGCACTTTGTTGTGCAGTCAGGGACCTTGGGGTAAAGCGTATCATCACTAGTCCGATTGAGCATCATTGCGTATTGCATACTGCTGAAAAACTCCAAATGAGAGATAAAATTGAACTGGAACTGGTCAAGGTGAATCCACTTGGAGAGATTGATCTGAGCCATCTGGAAGAGCTTTTGAAAAACAGTCGAGATAAAACGCTCGTCTCCATAATGCATGCCAATAACGAGATCGGCACTATGGCTGACATCAAAGCAATAGGCGAATTGTGCAGGGAGTACAATGCACTATTTCATACAGATAGCATACAGACCGTAGGACATTTCCCCATAAATGTGAACGAAATCAATGTGCATTTTCTCAGTGGTTCTGCCCATAAGTTTCACGGTCCTAAAGGAGTAGGTTTTCTCTACATCAATGCGGACAACCAAATTAAGCCTTTTATCAGTGGTGGCGGACAGGAGCGAAATGTAAGAGGAGGAACGGAAAACCTGCACGGCATCATAGGTCAAGCTAAGGCCCTTCAGTTGGCCATAGAAGAGATGGAGGAGAGAAGACAAAAAATCACGGAAGTCAGAAGCTATTTAAAGCAACAATTACTGGAAAAAGTACCCGGAGTTTGTTTTCATGGTATTCAGGAAGGTGAATTCTTATATACCGTCCTTTCTGTTTCATTCCCTCCGGGACCCAAAACCGAGCTATTATTGTTGGCATTGGACATTGAAGGC
>SLKL01000034.1 GCA_007134625.1 Saprospiraceae bacterium | reverse complement strand
CTTTAGCAACATGTTTTGCAAAACTTCTGAAAGTTTTAACCAATTGCTCTGCATAAAGCGGGCTAATTTTTTTCAATAGTGAATTGATGTAGGTCAACTCCTTTTCAAGATACTCAACCCTTTCTCCTTCTTCATTCGGCAGTTTTGAGACGACCTCAGAAAAACGGTTATCAAAATTCTCAAATACTTCCTTATAGTATTCTCTTATTCTCGGCTCAAAATCACCGGAAAACCTTCTTAAGCCGGCTATCCTTTTTGCCGAATTGACTTCCTTCTCATCCAACTGACCATCAGCAAAAGCGACATAAGCAGCAATTAGTGGAATGGCTTCCAATAGCTTTTCATTTTCTTCCTTATTTAGTTTCATTGTATTCCTTTTTAAATTTGGTGGGCAAATATCGGAACTTTAATCCAAACTTAATCAAAACCTATATAAGATTTAACAATTTAAAATGCTATGAGCCTTTTAGTGCTTTAATCTAAAATAGAGCAATCATTGACTGTTGACTGCCAGCCCCTCCCCAACGAGTTATGGATTGGTGGATTGACTATTGACTATTGACCTTCAACCCTCAACTTTCTTCAACCTTCAACCTTCAACTTTCAACTTTCAACTGTATTACTACAAAGTCTAGCAGAAAAAACACGCTCAAAAAAAGGAGAATGATTACCCTAATGCATCCGCACCTGCAACAATCTCAAGAAGTTCACCTGTAATAGCTTCTTGTCTTGCTTTGTTGTAATTGATTTTCAACTCCTTCAACAAGTCATTGGCATTTTCAGTAGCTTTGTCCATTGCAGTCATTCTCGCACCGTGTTCTGCTGCATGAGTATCCAAAAGACATTTGTGAAACTGGATTTGAAGAATAGAAGGTACCAATTGACGAATTAGTTCTTCCTTTTCCGGCTCAAAGATATAACCTACCTCAGCAATTTGCTCATCCTTTTCAGTAGCCTGAACGGGTTCAACCGGCAAAAATCTTTCCACAGTAGGAATCTGTACACCTGCATTTTTAAAACTACCGTAAACAACTTCAATACGATCATACTTTTCCTGTTTGAAACGCAGCATGATTAATTTGGTAAGCTTATTTACGTTCTCAAAAGACAAATCTGAAAAGATGTCAACATAATCGTCAACTACTTTGACTTTTTTGTAGCGCTTTTTGAAGAAATCATAGCCGCGTTTACCAATACAGGCTATTACAAGATTTCCATTATCTCTTTGCTCTGCGTAATCAGTTTCAATCTTACTTGAGGCAGCTTTAATGATATTGGAATTGAATGCACCACAAAGACCTCTGTTTGAAGTCACAACAACAATCAACGCTCTATTAACTGGTCTGACTATATTGTAATCCGTACTGGTATCACCCTCAAGACCGGCAAGTATTTTTGCCATCATCTCCTCAAGCTTATTGGAATAAGGTCTCAGTCTGGTAATAGCGTCCTGTGCCTTTCTCAACTTTGCAGCAGAGACCATTTTCATGGCTTTAGTGATCTGCTGCGTTGAATTTACAGACTGAATTCTTTCTCTTACCTCTTTTAAATTAGCACCCATAAGTCAGGTTATAGATCAATTATCAAATGATGACTATCAAAAAATTACTTATAGCTTTCTGCCATTTCAGCAGCCAAACTCTTTACAGCTTCAAGAGCTGATTCTGTCAGTTTCCCTTCTCTGAAGTCTTTTAACGCTTCCGGGAATCTTTGTTCCAGGTTATTCAAAAATACAGCTTCGAACTCACCGATTTTTTCAACAGGAACATCTCTTAAAAGTGCATTAGTACCAAGATAGATCATGGCTACCTGCTTTTCAACACTTACAGGAGAGTACTGCGGTTGCTTTAGAATTTCCACATTTCTCTTACCTTTTTCAAGTACTGCCATAGTCGCAGGATCAAGATCAGAACCGAACTTAGCGAAAGCCTCAAGCTCACGGTATTGAGCCTGGTCCAGCTTAAGAGTACCGGAAACCTTTTTCATAGATTTAATCTGAGCTGATCCACCCACCCTCGATACAGAGATACCTACATTAATCGCTGGACGGATACCTGCATTAAACAAACCTGACTCAAGGAATATCTGACCGTCAGTAATTGAAATCACGTTTGTTGGGATATATGCAGAAACATCACCCGCTTGAGTTTCAATAATTGGAAGAGCGGTTAAAGACCCACCTCCTTTTACAATGGGGTTACCGTCTTCATCTTTTGCATTCTTAAGACTATCTGGAAGATCATTCATTTGACGAGCGATATCGTCATTCTCAATCACCTTAGCTGCACGCTCCAATAATCTGGAGTGAAGATAGAAAACATCTCCGGGATAAGCCTCACGACCGGGAGGTCTTCTCAATAGAAGGGAAACCTCACGATATGCAACCGCCTGCTTAGACAAATCATCGTAAATGATCAATGCCGGACGTCCAGTATCCCTGAAATACTCTCCAATTGCAGCACCTGCGAAAGGAGCATAAAACTGAAGAGGTGCCGGATCAGATGCAGAAGCAGAAACTATAATGGTGTAATCCATCGCACCATTGTCTTTTAGCGTCTTGGCTACCTGAGCAACTGTTGATGCCTTCTGCCCTGAGGCTACATATATACAATAAACTGGCTCACCTTTCTCGTAAAACTCCTTTTGATTGATAATGGTATCTATAGCAATTGCCGTTTTACCGGTCTGTCTGTCACCAATGATCAACTCACGCTGACCTCTACCAATAGGTATCATAGAGTCAATCGCCTTGATACCCGTCTGAAGTGGTTCATATACAGGCTGACGATAAATTACACCAGGAGCTTTTCTTTCAAGTGGCAATTCGTATCTTTTCCCTTCGATTGGTCCAAAACCGTCAATGGGATCCCCAAGCGGATTCACTACACGTCCGATAAATTCCTCACCTACCTGAATGGAAGCAATACGGTTCGTTCTTCTAACTGTAGAACCTTCCCTGATCCCTTCACCCGAACCCATCAATACCACACCAACATTATCTTCCTCAAGGTTAAGCGCGATTGCCTGGTCTCCGTTTTCAAACTCTACCAATTCTCCGGCCTGCACACTGGTAAGCCCGTATATACGTGCAATACCGTCACCCACCTGCAATACAGTTCCTACTTCTTCTAACTCACTTTGAGATTTGAAACCTGAAAGCTGTTGTTTAAGAATTGCTGAAATTTCGTCTGGCTTAATTTGACTCATTGTATATGAATTTTATATTTTTCTAAAATTGTTTTTTAAGAAATAGCTCCTTTAATCTGAGCTGAATAAAAGCGCTTTTTAATCAAGTTTAATTCGTGTTTTACACTGGCATCAATCAGGTGATCACCAAAATCTATAATCATTCCACCAATCAATTCAGGTGCAACCTTAGTTGTTAAGTCAACCTCATTGATACTCGGAGACTTTGTTAAGGCGGTTACTAATTTATCAATTAAATCCTGATCTGCAGGAACGGCAGTAATTAACTTGACCTTTGTGATTCCCCTAAGGTTTCGATAGTGATCGAGAACACCTTCAAGAATTTCAGGAAGCATTTTTTCTCTTCCTTTCCTGATCAAAATAGCCACAAACTTTGAAGTTATTTCTGATATTTTACCACTAAATAACTGATCAATGACTTTTTGCTTTACTGAAGGCTTAACAACAGGACTTTTTACCAATAAAAACAAATCTCTGTTGTTTAAGGCCTCAATTATATTTTTAACGTCCTCTACTACAGCATCCGTTGAATTGCGCTCCTCTGCAATTTCAATAAGGCTTTTAGCATAACGCGAGATGACACTGAAATTAGACATAATTACTTTGTAAGATGAAAATTGAAATTAATTCAACTTGATATCGTCTATCAACTTATTAACATATTCTTTCTGTGATTGATCTGAACTTAGCTCTCGCTTAATCACTTTACCGGCAATATCCACAGCCATTCCTGCCACCTCATTTTTCAACTCTTTAATTGCAGCAATCTTCTGGTTTTCAATATCATTTCTGGCATTCTGTACAATTACTGCTGCCTCCTCTTTAGCCTTTTTCTTAGCTTCAGAAATCATGTAATCTCTGGCTTCCTTGGCTTCTTTAATGATTAATGTACGTTCCTCTCTTGCTTTTGCAAGAAGTTCCTCATTTTCCTCTTTGAGGTTTTCCATTTCAGCTCTGGCAATCTTTGCAGCGTCAAGAGCATTTTGAATATCATGCTCTCGTCTCTTTAAAGCTGTAACTATAGGTTTAAATGCAAACTTACCAATGATGAGTAGAAAGGTAAAGAAAATAATAGATGTCCAGATTACTAATCCCGGATCGGGTCTAAATACGGTAAATTCAGCTAGAAATATCATTAATTATTGTTTTTAATTTTAAATAAAAAGGCTGTGCCGGTGATTACCGGCACAACACTTTTGTAATGTAACTACGCAATTAACATCAATACCATAGAGATCAATGCAGCACCCTCGATGAAGGCAGCCATAAGAATCATATTACCTCTGATGTCATTTGCAGCTTCAGGTTGTCTTGCTATGGCTTCCATAGCTTTTCCACCAATGTGACCAATGCCAATCGCAGCAGCCAAGGCGGAGATAGACAATCCAATAAAAACTAACGTTCCAGTCATGATTAAAAAATATTTAGTGATTAATGATGTGCTTCTTCAGTTGCAGCTCCTAAGTAAGAAGCTGTAAGTATTGTAAAAACGAATGCCTGTACCAACGCAATGATCAATTCAATCCCCATCATAAAAAGGGTCAAGGGGAATGCCATAACAGCACCCATTATTGAACCTTGTAAATTGGCTCCAGAATCTCCGAATATGAATATCAAACTCACAAATGCTACCATAACAATATGACCTGCTGTAATACTTGCAGATAAACGTAGCATTAGTGTAAATGGCTTAATGAATAGTCCTATAAACTCTACAGGAGTTAGAATCAGTTTAATTGGAGCAGGAATCCCCGGCATCCAAAAAATATGCTCCCAATAATGTTTATTACCGACGAAATTTACTGTGAAAAATGTAAACAATGCCAACACCATAGTAACAGTCAAATTACCGGTAACGTTAGCACTTCCAGGGAAAAATGGAATTAAACCAAATAGGTTTAAAGCTAGTATAAAAAAGAAAATACACAATAGGAACGGTAAAAACCGATCGTATTTTTTACCTAAGAAAGGTTTTGCTACATCGTCCTGAATAAAAACAATGATGGTTTCCATGAAATTTTGGAAACCTTTAGGTGCTTTCCCGTCTCTTTTCCTGTAAGCTTTAGCTACTACCAAAAACATCCAGGTAAGAAAACCGAAGACCAAAAGCATAGAAAATACATTCTTGGTGATTGAAAAATCGTAATATGAGGTAATTGAACCACCAAAAAAGCAACCATCTATAGTACTCTTCCATTCTACCTGATATTCTTGTCCACCATATTTAACAAAAATAGTAGGTACGATTTCACCACATCTGTTTTCTGCATCCCTCTTGGTGAACCCATCAATATCTACTCTTCCATCAGGGAAGGAATTATCAATTACTCTATATACGGTACCATGATTTAAAACAAAACGATTTATGGCTATTGTACCATCTCCGTAAGTTTCAGGTTTGAATTGACGTGTTGATCTTAAAAGAGTCCATCCTTCATTGGGAACGAATAGCATAACCGGAAGATGAAAAAACAAATTACCGCCGATGTGAAAGGCGTTTGCATCAACAATATGACCAATCGCTTTTTCACCCGGATCAAACTCTTTTTCATCAAGATCTTCTAAAGGCGTCTCGATAACCGGATCAGGATCATCCTGTTGAACTTCAGCAGCAAAAAGTCCTGCAGAAGAAAAAACAAGTCCAAAACACATGAATGAAAACAGGAAATTCCTCATCAACATATATTTAATTTTCATATGGATTTTAAAAATCGCTGCAAAGGTATAATTTTAAATTTAATTGCAACTCAAAAAATCATTAATTTCGGAAAAGGTTTTTCTAAATGACAATGGAGTGATGATTTATTCACTAAAAAAAGGGAATCCAAGTGGACTCCCTTTTCTAATTTTAGTTGGTTTCTATGATTTTATTTATCTGCCAAATACCTGTATTGGCAAGACAACATTACCTTTTTCAGTGCTTATAACTATTTGGTAAACACCCGATGGGTATTCCGTAAAATTCAGTTGCAGGCTTTCACTGCCGGCAGGAATTTCACCACCTTTTACAAGTTGACCTATGGAATTAAAAACATTGAATCTTTGACTAGCACTCATACGTTCATATTCTAATACAACATTACCTGTCGTGGGATTAGGATATAAAGTGAAGTTCATTCCTTCAAAATCGACCACTGATACACCTGTGTAATTCACTTCAAGCTCCACAGTATCTCGACTGCAATAGTTAGAAGCAATTAGAGTGACCATATAAATACCAGTTTCAGCGTACTCATGTTCAGGATGGATCAAATCAGATTCATTTCCATCGCCAAAGTCCCACAGGAATTCATCAGCATGGCTAGATAAATTATTGAATTCAAAAACACCGGTTTCTATTTCAACAAATTCAAAGTTAGCCACTGCCGGTGTATCGACGACAATGTAATCAGCCCTATCCAGTGTATTCGATCCCAGAGCATTGACTACCCTTAAAGAGACCGAATATACACCGGGTTCATGGTAGGTGACTTCAGGATTGGGTTCATTAGAGGTTTCAGGTTCACCACCCTCAAATGTCCATTCAAATGCATCTACACTTGATAATACGTTGTTTTCAAATTGCACAGTAAAGGGTGCACAACCTTTTCTTTCAGATGATGCGGTAAAATCAGATAAAGGAAAATCACCTACAGCCACCTGTTTACTTATACTTACGGTGTCACATTGGTTCCATGCAAGCAGATTGACTGTGAAAATACCGTGATTTTCATAGGTATATATTGGAGACATTTCTGTAGATTGTGAGCCATCACCAAAATTCCATTCAACACCGTCTGCATGCTCTAAATCTGGAATAAAAGACACCTCTCTGTCATCCACTTCAAAATCAAAATCAACTACCGGAACAGGCAAGATTTCTACCAAACTTTCAAGAACGAGCGTATCAGAACCTGCAGGGTTAGACACAATCAAAGTAACAGAATAGATTCCTGATTCACTCCATTCAACCCATACGCTATCACTATCAGAAGTTTCTGGCGAACCCCCTTCGAAAATCCACTCTCTTTCAAACACTACTCCCTGAGAGTTATCAGTGAAATGGGCTAAAAAAGGAGCGCAATCAGTCAAATCACTATCTCCATCTGCATCGACTGCACCAATATCTGCAGCAGGCAAGCTGTAAGCCTGCACAACATCTTGCCATATTGTGGTATCACACTCGTTTATTGCATATAAAACAACAGTATAATCATTATCAGCATTGTAGGTATGTTCCGGATTTTCCTCAGAACTCTGATTGCCATCACCAAAATCCCATAATACTTCGTTGGTAAAAGTTAAATCAGACACAAACTGAAAAGACCGTTCGGAAGAAGAATAAGACACAACAACTAGAGGACTATTCTTTATCTCTACAAACTCTTCCATAGTCAAGGTATCTGTCCCGGCAGGAGCAAATACAATGAGTGTAACATCAAAAAAACCAGGACTATCATAAGTCACTGTAGGGTTTTCTTCACTTGATATTTCTGGTATACCACCTTCAAAAATCCAATGAAGACTATCGACATTACTTGTTGATTGATTTACAAAGTTTACTTCTGCAGGTGCACAGAAAAGAGAATCAGAAACAGAGAAGCCAGCAACGGGCAGTGAAACAACTTCTAATGTTGTAAAGGTAGTATCCTGCCCACATAGATTACTAACAATTAGAATGATATCATACTCACCATCGCTTTCGTAAGAATGGACAGGTTCAAATTCTGAAGAACTATTTCCATCGCCAAAGTCCCAATCAAAATCAGCCGGAGTTGAAGAAAGATTTTCAAAGAAAACAGAATCACCAACTATTTCTGCATTAAATTCAGCTTCAGGAAAGTCAAATACTGTAATAAAATCCTCTCTCAATAATGTATCACTACCGGAGTCATTAAATACAATCAATTCTACATCGTAAGTTCCCGCATCGGCATAGGTGACATTTGGGCTAAAAGAAGTAGAAGAGGACGGACTACCTCCGGGAAAATTCCAAATAAGGTCGGTCACATTTGGAGACGATTCATTAAAAAACTGAACTGATAAAGGAGCACACCCTTCCTCCACCGCTGCACTAAAATCAGCCTCAGGATAATCAACTACAATAATAAATTGAAATAATTGTGATTCTCCACAATCATTGAAGGCAAAAAGACGCACTTCATATTCTCCTTCAAGCGCATAAGTATGAACGGGGTTATCTAAAACACTAACATTTCCATCACCAAATTCCCAAAAATATGAGTTTGCATTCTGAGAATTATTAAAGAAACTTACCTCTAGAATATTTATTTCGTAGGAAAAATCTACCATTGGAACATCATCTACTAGGATCATATTGGGAACCGTAAGCTCTGATGATCCAACAATATTTGCAACCTCCAGACTAACATCAAATGAACCCTGATTATTATAAGTAACAATTGGGTTTTGTTCATTAGACTGCATTGGATCACCACCGGGAAAACCCCAATCCCAACTTATTGGCAACTCAAAGGAGTTGTCGAAAAATTCAACAGTTAAAGGAGCACACCCAAAAGTAGGCCAGGCATCGAAGGTAACCGTCGGCGGATCAGTAATTTGGCAAGTAGAATAAATCATTACCCTGTTAATAAACATATTGTTACCCCGACCTGTAACATTTTCAATCCTAAGCACTACGGACTCCTGATCATTATATTGGGATATATCGAGTAAAAGGCAACTGTTACCAAAGCCACCTTGGATACACCAATCTGAATCCTCTTGGGGTGTAAAAAAGTTTGTCGATTGAGGTAATGTGGCAAAATTTCCATTCCCATTTTCAGTATCAGCAAAAACCTTTACAGGGAAAGTTTGACCACCATCAAAGGAAAGATAGATATTTAATGAGTCTCTTCTAGTTGCACTATGTCTTCTGTATGCATATTCCAACTCCAGAAATATTTCTTCCCGTCCGGTAAAATCCATTTCCTGAGAAATGAGAGCATCTTTTTGTCCTGTATTAAAATATCCATGATTATTAATGCCAACTCCCCTATCACCATAAGGCATATAGGATACCTGAGTTAACACCCAAGTAATACCGTTATCTGGATTATCAACTGTCCAATTATCTAAACCGGTATCATCAAAATCATCGTATAAAACGATATCGTATCCATCACTACCACTTACTATAACAGCACCAAATACAGTAACTTCATTGGATCCATTAACATTTGTGGCAGTAAGCGAAACATCAAAAACACCCTCTTGATTGTAGGTTACAGAAGGATTCCTTTCTGTTGAAAATGAGGGTGTTCCACCAGGAAAACTCCAGTTCCATTCTGTAGGTGAATTTTCTGAAATATCGTAAAAGTGTATGGTATTACCGGGACAGATTTCATCAATATTCATGAAGAAATCTGCAACTGGGGGGTCTGGAGGCGGACAGTCCTCTAAGCAATTTTGCAAATTAGCCCTGTTAGCAATGTAGCCACTAATCTGATTAAATGATTGGTTACTCCAATTATTGGTATTGTTAACAGATGGTGCCATAATAGTATTTGATCCGGCAGCATCATGTGTGGCACTCCAATTGTGCCCTAATTCATGTGCCAAAAGAACCCTGATTAAATCCTGATTTGTAGAAAAGTCTTGATTTACATTGTATTTATTATTGTTGCAAATACCATTTAAATAGGCAATACCAATTGTAGATCCGGCAAGGCTTCTGTTAGTCCAAAGAGAGCCGTTTCCAAAACTAACACCAAAACCACCACCATTTCCCCAACTTCTAAAAGATGAAAGTAATGTTCCTGCCTCATTGCTGCTAGTCCAAGGATCACAAGTACTACAAGTCGAAATAAACTGCGTCACAATATTGTATTGAATATCAGCTTCAAATTCACCGGTATAATTTCCTTGTACATTATTGGTAACACCAATATTGCGATTTTCTAATTCATCAACATCCTGACCATATTTATCATACATCAACCAATCACTCGCAATCGCGTAATCCAATACATAACAATCATCAGACCTTGCTTCAACAGCTTGCTGTTCACCCATCCACATTTGTCTGATCATTTGCTTCCTATTTATTTCCAGTTCCTCTGCTGCACAAAAATTTTCAGGCATGGTTTCCAGAATGCTCTCAGCCTCATAAAAGATAAATAAGTCCTGCGATCCATCATCGGTCATAAACCTTAAAGGCTCAATAAAAAATCGTTTTTCATCAATATGTATATAACCATATACAAAATTGTGATCAACAGTCAGGCGGATAATGTTATCTAAATCTCCATTTGCGAAGCCCTTGAAAGCTATATTGCGATTTCTTCTAATGATTTCAGTTTCACCATCTTCATGTTGAAGGGTAATGAAATAATCAGAAGAAAGAATCCTTGAAGGCTCCAGTGTGATATTGAAAATATGTTCTCGACCTACTTTGAAGTCAACCTTCATTTCAATATTTACATTCTTCAAAGTGTCACTCCAACTTGTTGGATCCAATTGAAGTATCAAATAATCACTAAATTTGTCCTCCAGAAAAGTATATTGCTCTTCAGTTGGTTCTAATACCCTGAAGTCAACAAGATAGTCACTGCAATAAACAGAGAATGAAATTGTTATTGAAAACACAAGAACAATTAAAGATCGTAAAAACTTCATCATAAGAATATTGGTTGTATTATGCTAAATTAGCATTTTTAAGAAAAGTTTAATTAATTAAGGTAAAAATAACTATATGTCTAAATCCCTGATCATCATTAAGATATTATTAACGGCATCAATAACACTTTTTAACAACATTAATCAGGCAGAAGCTCAGGTTAGGTTGCAAGATCCAGAAGAAAGTACAAAATCTTTTACAGACAGGCTTTGGTACGGAGGGAATATTAATCTGGGTTTTCAAGGAACAAATACATACAATATCTTTTTCTTTGGAATAAGCCCTATGGCAGGCTATAAAATTACTGAAGAATTTTCAGTTGGTCCAAGAGTAGAAGTGTTTTACACCTATTACCGGGCTTTCGTTTTTAGCCAAAACGGATACTTTAATGCCCACCCAGTTTCATTTAGTGGAGGTATTTTTACCAGATATAAATTTTTCAATCAGTTTTTTGGTCATTTAGAATACAACCTTGAAAAGGCAGTATTTTTAGAAAGTAGGGGTGGAGACTTTGTTGTAGATGGTGATAGACTGTCAACTGTTTCGGAATATTTCGACAACTTTTACATAGGGCTTGGTTACACCTCAGGAGGTCGCTTTGGCAGTGAAATCAGTATTCTATATAACGTCATTCAAGACTCCCAATCTTTAGATCTACCCATCTCGATAAGGATAGGTTTCAACTATAATTTCTAATCTGCGACTATGGCAGATAAGGCTAAACCTAAAGGAGAAATAAAATTTGCCGGTATTCGGCACCATGGACCTGGCACATCAAAGGCTTTAATCAAATGGCTCGATTCTTTTAAACCTGACATTATTTTAATTGAGTGTCCTGCCGATGCCAAAACCAAATTAGATCAATTAGATATTGAAGAGATACAACCCCCGCTTGCGTTGGCTATCTATTCAGAGAAGTCATTAGAAAATACCATGTTGCTACCCTTTGCATCATTTTCTCCTGAGTGGGTGGCTATGCATTATGGCAAATCCAATAATCTTGAAATCCATCCAATAGACCTCCCCTCCTATGCCTGGCATATTTGCAACGATAAGGAACTACGTGATTATGGTAAAGACAGTTTAAAATTGGCATTTAAGCAAGCTGGTATAGATAATCAGGAAAAATGGTGGGATAGTTCAATTGAGGAAAGCGATGACGAAGGTGAAGTATTCTCTTTTATTATTACTCTCATGGAAAACTGGAGGGCTCTGGAAAATGCAACCAACCCACTCAATGAATTGAGAGAAGCGTTTATGCGTTCAGAAATCCTGAGACAAAGTAAAAAGTCCAAGAACAAGAAAATCGCAGTCATTACAGGAGCTTATCACAGTCCTGCTATTATAGATTACTCTGCCAAAAAATCTGAGGATTTACAACTTTATGGATCAATTAAAAAAGTAAAAACTACTGCCAACTGGATTCCATGGTCTTATCAGCGCCTTTCATCCTCGACGGGATATGGAGCCGGTGTCAAATACCCATCCTGGTATGAACACCTTTACCACTACGGCTTCAAATCACCGGAATTATGGTTTACAAAAGCTGCCTCAACGCTCAGAGAAAAAGGGATTTACGTTTCCACTGCTGAAGTAATGGATTGTATAGAATTGTGCTCAAGATTGGTACAGATTAAAGGAAAAAACTATCCTTCTCTTGAAGACCTGAAAGAGGCATTAAGCAGCTCAATTTTTCATGGGAACAATACCTATTGGAATATCATTGAACAGGAGTTGCTTATCGGAAAAAACTTTGGTAGCCTTGGCAAACTGGAGGAATTGCATCCAATAAGAAAAGACTTTGATCAACAAGTAAAGAAATTTCGCCTCAGTGCCTTGATTAAAAGGAAAGACACAAAAAGTCGTAAACTTGACCTCAGAAAAGAGCAGCATCTTAAAATGAGTTTTTTTCTGCATCGCCTCAATCTTTTGGGCATCTATCTTGGAACTATAGACCTAACAGAGGAATCTTCACACAGTAATTTTAGTGAGACCTGGGAGTTGACCTGGTCTGAGGATGATGAGATTACTTTGATTCAGTGTGGTATGTACGGCAACACAATAGACGAGGCTGTTTCCAATCTAATGGAAGAAAAACTGGCTAAAGAAAATTCATTGATCAGGATTTCAGAGTACATGGTTAAATTACTACTTGCAGGTTTGACAAAGGAAGTCAGTAAATGTCTAAAAATCCTCAATCAACTGGCAATTAATTCACTGGACAATTCTCAATTAATTCCCCTCTGCAGGCAGTTGGTGCTGGGTTCCAAATACGGTAACCTAAGGAATTTCCCTCCGGATGATCTTTTGAAAATACTTGAGGACCTTCTTCCACGTGTCTTCGGTATATTTCCCTCTCAATGCATACATATTGAAGAAAAAAAAGCGAGAGAATCCCTCAGTGAACTCACTTTGCTCAAGAATATCTGTGGGATGCTGAATAAGAAAGATGTAAATACAATGTGGTACCATTTGCTTCACCAATTAGACCAAAGTGATTATGTGCATCCAATAATAAAAGGTGCTACAGTTCGATTACTTTTAGATAATGAGCTTATTGAGCACAAAACTGCAACCATAAGAGTATCATATGCCTTGCGTGGCAACACAGAACCACTTGAAAAATCACATTGGCTTGAGGGGTTTTTGTCTTTTGGTGTTTTGGGAATTTTATACGAGATCGACACTATTGAATTGCTCGATAGTTTCATTATTGATCTTGAGGAAAAGGAATTCCGGGAAATACTTCCGGCCTTAAAGCGTAGTTTTAGCCAACTCTCAAAGAATGAAAAACAACGGTTTTTCGCCCTGATCAGAACCAGAATGTCTTCAGTTGAAAAAACTGATTTAGCAGCGAATAAATCAGAATTTCCTTTAAAAGAACAGGAAGAAATACCGGAATTGGTGAAGCTAATTTTGAGTTAGATAATTGAAATAAGATAATCCAAAAAAAATTGCTAAAACTTCTTAGATCTTGGTGAAACAAATCAAATTATATCACCCCTTCTGGGTTCCCTCTCTAACCTCAATCATTCTTCTACAATCCTTCCACCCCTTTCGGGGTTCTTGATAAGGGGGAATATATTGAGTTTTCTACAGATTTTTAGATTGAAATCATCTCAGGTTTAAGACCTATTGAAAACTATAGAATTAGTATCACCTTCTATAGCTTTCAAAATTATTGCGTTAACTAAAGACAATCCCGAAGAGCCTAAACCCAACTAATTGGGAAGATGATAGTTTTGTAGAAAAGTAGCAGCTGACAAAAAAAGAATCCCGAACAGCTTGTTCCCAACTGGTAGGAAAGATGGCAGTATTGTAGAATTAAATTAGATGCTAAAAAAGAATCCCGAAGAGCCTGTATCCAACTGATTGGTAGGATGATTGTTTTGTAGAACATTAGCAACTGACAGGATAAGAATCCCGAAGGGATGACAGTATTGTAGATTTAAAATAGTAGGCATAATAGAATCCCGAAGGGATGACATAATATTTGATCGGATAAAGAATTAAACACAATGATTGTACATAGATGTCACCAAATCAAACCTAAATGAAGAGAGTAAAATGTTAATCCTCATCAAAAGCATTACCTCTTTCTATAACAAAATCATTAACTCCTGCGCCTGAAGTCAACCTCAGTTTCTTCTGATTGAGCATTTCAAGAATAGCCAAAAAAGTAAAAATAGCTTCAATCCTGTCCTGCATTTGTGAGATCAAATTATTGAAATTGATTTTATTACCAATTATCAGTCGGTTTTTCAGGAATTGCATTTGCCCACTTGAGGTATATGGGTATCTATAGACCTTGTGTACTACCCTTTTGCCTCTGAGTTCAAAATCTTTTTGCAGTCTATGAAAAGTCTCCATTAGCTTGAACAAGCTAACTGATTCCATCTCAGCCTCTACCAAAGCTTTTTGTGCAAGAAGATTGAGTTCTGAAGCCGCATTTCCTCTCCTAAATCTCTGCATTTGAATTTCTTCAAGAAGCTCAAACTCCCCTACTACTTCTTTGAACCTTTTATACTCTATAATCTGCTGCATAAAGTCCTTTCGGAGATCAATCTCCTCACCGAATTCATCCAACTCTTTTCTGGGGAGCAGCATTTTGGCCTTAATTCTAACCAATGTTGCGGCTACAAGTATAAACTCACTTGCCAAATCAATATCCATCTCTTCCATTAGACGGATATAAGCCAGAAAATCATCAGTGATTTTTGCAATAGGGATATCGTGGATATCTAATTCATCTCTTCTAATAAAGAAAAGAATCAGGTCAAAAGGACCTTCGAATTCTTCGGTTTTAATATGGTAGGTAGAAGTACTCAAATTGATGATTAAGGTGCAAAGTTAAAGATTTCTGACGATGGTCCACGTTATTAATACAAACAAAACTACAAAAGCAGCCTTGCTACCGAAGAGTACTTGTCCAATGCGCTCAGGAAATATGCCCCAACCTCTTTTGAGATAGAAAAAAATAAAGCCAAAAATCAGATAGGGAAGCAACAGAAATAAAATGGGATTTTGAAAAAAGGCTTCCTTAAATTCGAGGCTTAAGAGATGCAAAAAAGCCCTTTGAGAACCACAACCTGCACACTCAAATCCGGTATATGAATACATAGGACAAGCAATAGCACCTATCTCTGAATCCAAGCCAAAGTAAGCTAAAACAAACAGGTAAACTAAAATCAACATTAAACTTATACCGATAATGTATTTCATGATTTGTTACAATGCAGCACCAATACTCAATATAAAGTAAAAAAGCAAGAAACCGGCTGTCAGGAAAAAACCTATTTTAGTAAATAATGCTGCACTATCTGAAGCCTTTTTAGCACCATCATAGTCACCTGTTGTATATTTTGATTCAACCTGAGATGCATAAATAATGCCTACTATAGCAATTGGCTGACAACAGAAAATAGTAACCAAAATAGACTCCACCAACCAGGGATGAGGCATCTTTTTGTAGCCCTCCTCAAGTTTTCTCTCCGGAATGGGCGCCTTGATCATTTCCAGCATTTGCTTTTCAAGTTCCTCGTCACTCAATTCAACAACTGGTTTTTTAACAAAGCCCAATTCCTCTTTAACAAGCGCAGCCTCTGAAGCAGGAGTCCACTCTTCGAGACCTTGGTACCAGATCAGTGTATCGGGTTCTATTGGTTTTTCCTTTAGTTCTTCAATAGTGAAAGGACCAAATTGATTTTCACCATCGCTGTAAAAAAATCTTTTCATTATTAATTTTTTATCCTTCGAGCTAGAAAATAGTCGCTACTAAACGAAAGGATAAAGATAAGATAAGTTTATAGATGTCGGCTGAAAAGAGTAAAATTTAAAGACTATGATTGGCGACTGGCATCTGGCTTGTAGCTTCTGGCTTCTGGTTTCTGGCTGCTGGCTTCAATGTGCAATATTTGTGGTTAAACCAGGGAAAACGCTCTTTTTACTTCTCCCTTTTGTCATATAAGTTTAAAGTAAATATATTTTTTCCGAAAGATGGTCCTAATTGTTGCAGCATATAAATAAAGCATTATCTTTGCACCGTTTTTTAAAAAACCATCACAGAATACAAAAAAATATGGCTTTAACAGGTAGAATTACGCAAATTATTGGTCCGGTTGT
>SLKL01000177.1 GCA_007134625.1 Saprospiraceae bacterium | reverse complement strand
TAAGGTAACACAGCCATTTGAATAATGGTGCCTAAATCAGTGATTTTTTTTAAAACTTAACATTGAGTTTGCAAAACATAGTGAAAAATCAACTGAATTTCATATATTTATGTATTAAATATTGAATTAAAATATATTGACAGACAGCCCTTAAATTATTTTGTAAACATATAACTAATCTGCTACTTCAGGATTAACTATCTTCAGGCAGAACCGATAAACAATGTAACCTCCCCTAGTTGCTCCAGTATTGATTTCGCAAAATTTAGTCTGATCTAAAGCGTTTCAATCTTATCTTTTTCTGTAAAAACGATAACAGGAAAATAAACTAGTGTAAAGCATTTAAATTGATTGTATTTTTCTGACACTTCATTTTTCATACCCGGCAAGTGTTAAAATCATCACTAATCAATTTTTTCCTCAATCAATATAACGAAAAACACCGAAACCAAACCTCTAAACAATTTCTATCTTTGTAAAAAAACACATGTGTAAACACATACTCTTATTTCTTTTTTTTCTATTCCTACTTTTCATAGCCCCTTTAAATGGACAGCGACTAGACTCTATAAAGTATGTCAATTTTTATCATCAACACAGCAATTCCTATGAATATGGAGACACTTTAGATATGCGTGCCAAAATAGCTGGTCTTTCAAAAGCATGGGCTGAAGCGAGATTCAATTTTTCCAATTTTGACCAAATTCCCACCGTAAATTGGGATAGCTTGTATCTGGAATACCTCCACAAAGTTATGGAAGCAAACTCAAAGGTCGATTACTACAAGATACTTACCCGCTTTTATACGCATCTACAGGATGGTCACAGCATGATTGTGGCTCCTTTTGTACTTTGGGACAGTCTATATGCTGCACTCCCCATAGCAGCTAAGCTTATAGAGAACGAGGTGGTGATTAGTAAAAATCACAGTACAGATAAAGTCTATTCTAAACTGCAAAAAGGGACGTTAATAAAGAAAATCAATGGAGTGAATATTCACGATTACGTGAGTAAAAACATTACTCCCTATGTTAGCTTCACAAGTGCTGCGGATAGCATCAGCAGAATTTATTCTTATCATTTTACAAGAGGAAATATCAACGAAGTCATTGAACTTGATTTGATTAGTCCAGATGGTGAAACTTTCACTGAAAGCTTCAAAAGGATTCCACAACACCAAATAAATAACCTCATCAAAAATCCGGAAATAACATTGAGTTCGCTTTCAGACAGTATTAGTTTGCTCAGTATTCCGGGTTTCAGTCAACAAAATCAAAGCGTGTTTTTGGACAGTATTTTTAATCAACTTAAGTCGGCGAAGGCTTTGATAATTGACCTTCGGGGAAACAATTCCGGTCTCCTTTTTAATGCCTACGAATTGCTTTCCTATTTGCATCTTGAGCCTTATACTCCCGAGACCCTTTTAAGTCCGGTTTATTACCCCTTTAAAAGGGCGAGGCAATTACCTTCTTACGACATTGAAATTCAAACTAATGTGCGTACACCATATTGGGGCTTAAATTTTGATGGACCCATTGCTGTTTTAATAGACAATCAAACTCATGGTAATGCTGAAGTTTTTCTGGCCTCATTAGAACAGCGAGATAATATCCACATATTTGGTGCAGCTACTTCAGGGGGAAGCGGACAGGCTGTTGTGTTCAGATTACCGGGCAATGGTACAGGCTATATTTCATCGAGTAGAAATTTAATGGTCGACCAAAAAGAATACTATCGCGAAGGTATTCAAGCTGATTTTGAAATTAAGCCCGGTCTAAATCAAATTATTACAGGAGAAGACCCCGTACTGGAGGCTGCGATAAAATTTCTTTCAAAGAAATAAAAAAAGCCCTGACCAAAAGATCAGGACTTTTTTATGGGTGGATGATGGGATTTGAACCCACGACCCCCGGAACCACAATCCGGTGCTCTAACCAACTGAGCTACAACCACCATTTAAAATGGAACGCAAAGATAAGACTATACAGTTCATTTTTTTTATAATAAGGTGTGATTTTTTACAAAAAATCCCCTAAGACTTTCCATCTCAGGGGATTATTAACTCACTCTTAAACTATGAAAAAAACTTATGAACTCAGTGCAGCAGCATAAAGTTCACTAACTGCATTCCAGTCTACAACATTCCAGAAAGCGTCGATATAATCGCCTCTTCTATTTTGATAAAGTAGGTAATAGCCGTGTTCCCAAACATCAACACCCAAAATAGGTATTCCTCTCTCTTCTGCAACGTCCATCAAAGGATTATCCTGATTTGGCGTTTGCGTAACTTTTAAGTTGCCGTCATTATCCACGATCAACCATGCCCAACCGCTTCCGAATTGAGTCATCCCCATTCGCTTGAATTCTGCTTGAAAGTCTTCGAAAGACCCGAATGTGCTGTTGATAGCTTCAGCTAAATCTCCTTCAGGTTCACCTCCACCATCAGGGGACATAATGTTCCAGAAAAGATCGTGATTGTAGTGTCCACCACCATTATTTCTCACTGCCATGGAGTGTTGACTCATCTCAGCAAAAATGTCAATTAAATCCATATCTGCGAGTGGGGTTCCGGCTATAGCATTATTCAAATTATTTACATAGGCCTGATGGTGTCTTCCGTGATGAATCATCATGGTTTTTTCATCAATATGAGGCTCTAAGGCATCATGGGCATATGGCAAATCTGCTAACTCGTGAATTACCTGAGAGACAGACCTGGCATTGTTGTCCTCCGCGGCATCACCTGTTCCCTCCTGACAAGAGACAAAAGTGATTGCAAAAACAAGAGGAAAAATCATTAGTGGTATTAAGTTTTTCATATCGGTTGATTTTTATATGATAAAAGTGTTAGAAATAAAAATTCTAACAATGAGACATTTTCTTTGTTCATGATTCAGCATTCAGAATTAAAAAATAAGAGGTAAAAATGTATTTTTGTTCTGATGAATTTTTTTGGGCACAAAATCTAACTTAAAATGAACTCAATAGAATGGAAAGTTCAAGGAATGACCTGTGGAGGTTGCGTTCAGAAACTTCGGCAACAACTTGAAAAAGAAGGTGCTCAGGAAATATTCATTGATCTAGCAAGTGGAGATGTTGAATTCACACCGGTTGAGGACGATTTTTCTACACTTGAGAAAATAAAAAAATCTATCCATTTACTGGGTTTTAAAGTAGCGAAAAAAGAAAGTGAAAACGAAAGAGATAATTTAAAAATCAAATTGATTATTGCCTCTATTTTCACCGCTCCGCTATTACTTGGTCATATGCTAATGATGACGCCCATTCCAATGCCTGACATTCTGGAAAACGGCTTTTTTCAATTGATAATTTGTTTGCCCGTTTACTTGATTGGGCTGCAACATTTCGGAACAAGTGCTTTAGGAGCTATACGTGCAGGCACCTCCAATATGGATGTATTAATCTTTATGGGAACTACTGCTGCTTTTTTCTATTCCCTGACAGGGACCATTATTGATGAGCCCGATTACTTTTTTTACGAAACCGCTGCTACGATAATTACCCTCGTTCTAGCAGGAAACTTTATCGAAAAAAGAGCAATTAAGTCCACTACCTCCTCCATCGATGACCTGATCAAACTTCAAAAAACTTTTGCCAACAGGAAAGAAGAAGACGGAAGCACCACACGTATTCCCTCCTCAGAGGTACAGCTTGGTGATCATTTATTCGTAAATGAAGGAGATCAGGTGCCATGCGATGGAATAATCCTCAGTGGTGAGGGAAGTTTCGACGAAGCCCTACTTACCGGTGAGAGCATACCTGTTTTTAGGAAAAAAGGAGATGAGTTGGTAGGTGCATCTGTATTAAATAGTGGAAATGTGGTCATCGAATCTACAGCCGTAGGCAAGGAGAGCTTCCTCGGTCGATTAATAAAGTTGGTAAAAAACGCTCAAAACAGCAAGTCCGGAATGCAAATTCTCGCAGACAAAATCAGCAGCGTCTTTGTTCCGGTGGTAATTCTAATTGCTATTGCCACTTTTTTTATTTCATGGTCATTGGTTGGGATTGCCCCTCAAACTGCACTAATGAATGCCGTAGCTGTTCTCGTTATTGCCTGTCCCTGTGCCATGGGAATAGCGACTCCGACGGCTGTAATGGTGGGTGTAGGAAGGGCAGCAAAAATGGGAATATTACCCAGATTGGGTGATAGTTTTGAAAGGCTTGCAGGCATAGAAAATCTGGTAGTAGATAAAACCGGAACGCTCACAAGCGGTAGATTTACAATAGATGCCTTTGATAGTCCATCTGAAAAGAAAAACGAAATTGGCGCCATAATTTATCAGATGGAGCAACGCTCTAATCACCCTGTAGCCAAAGCCATTACCGATTACTTCAAGTCTTATGCCTCACACCATGAAAAAGATAACTGGAGGAAAATAACTGAAATACCTGGCTCAGGAGTAGAGGCTTACGACCAAAGCGGCACACATTATCTTCTCAGTGGAAAAGACAGCGAACTGGAAGGTATCCACTTAATTACCCTGAAGAAAAATGGTGAAGAAATAGCCTCATTACAACTCAGGGATAGTCTAAAAGAAAATGCTGATCAGGCAATGAATTACTTTAAAAACCGAGGCATCAAAACTGTATTACTCAGTGGTGACCGGCAGGCACCTACTGAAAACG
>SLKL01000193.1 GCA_007134625.1 Saprospiraceae bacterium | reverse complement strand
TCAACTTTCAACTTTCCAACCTTTCAACTTTCCAACCATTCCACTTTTCAACTTTCAACCCTTCAACTTTCAACTTTCAACTTTCAACTACTTGCCCTTAGCGAAGCCGAAGGGTCAACCTTTTACCCTGAGCGGCGTCGAAGGGTCAACCTGAATCAACCTAATTCAACCCTAGTATGATCAATTCCCAATGGAAAATACAATAAAAATTTAGTGCCTTTTGATTCTGAATCGGACAAAACTTCAATACTCCCGTGGTGCAAATCAACAATTTTTTTCACTAAAGAAAGTCCTATCCCACTACCGGAAGCCCCGGAGGACGATGATCCACGGTAAAATGGGTCAAAAATCAAATCCATTTCCTCCGCAGGGATACCAGGACCATTGTCTTTAAAAGAAATAACCAATTGATTGTCCTCTAAAATCATTCCCATAGCGCAATCTGCATCTTCAGAAAACTTACAGGCATTTTCCATCAGATTAAAAAAAGCAATACCAAGTAGATATTCATTGCCAAAAATTACAGGATCCTGATTCTCTGCCAGCTTCTCATCAATCAAAATATTTAATCGGGCGGCCGGGTAGATATTTTTAACCCTTGTCCGGGCATCTAATAAGATTTCATCTAAGCGCACCTCTTTTCTACTCAATTGTGATGAGTCGTAATTACTTTTGGCAAGATCCATTAAATCAGTGGTCAGGTCACTTAATTGTCGGGCATCTCTAAGAATACGATTAAGCATTTTCTGACTTTTTTTCCCTATCTCTTCTTTTTCTAATCCCAACTCAATTTCTGCAATAATAGCAGCAAGAGGTGTTCTAATCTCATGGGAAATAGCATGTATAAAATCTTTTTGGGAAGAAAATGAATTCTCCAGGCGATCTAACATGGCATTAAAGTTTGCTGTCAATTGAGCCAGCTCGTCCTTAGTACTACCTTGTTCTAATCTCAGGTCTAAATTAGTAGCCGTAATTTCATTTATTTTTTTGTTGACCCTGGCAAATGGCAAGAGTGCATGACGGGAAAAGAAAACTCCGATGAAGTAAAAAATACCTATTGCAGCCACCCAGCCGAAAAATAAGGTATTACGCAAACGGTTTAATTTTCTGAAGCCCAATTCATCAAAAGATGCTGCTGTAATAACAAAAGGCTCGTCTTCATAGTGAAACAAAACGCCAACGACCTGCCAGCCATTTTGGGTAAAAGAAATCTCTCCCTCTTGCACAATCTCATTAATCATCTCTTCGGTTTCTTTCACGATATCGATCTCAATGGCGTCGTGATACAAGAGATTAAAATCAACATCGTAAATAGCCACCTCCACTTCTCTCAAAATCTCCCTGTTCTCCATATAAATGGTCTGAAGTGTTTCAGGATCAACTTTAGCATCTAAAATGAGGTTGGCTTTTGTCACCGCCTCCTTTACCAAAGACCTGAAAAACTCTTGCTCTCTGTCACTCTCAGCATCAAAATAAATAAACAGGGAAAAAAGGAGTAGTATCGCTCCGGTAAGAGCAGTAAACAATAAACTCAATTTTGTCCGGATGTGCATGGACTTTTTATTTAATTTTTTTGCATTGGTCGCATTACTAACAATGAATCACTTTTGTAATAAAATATTATTTTTCCGGATTCTTTAATCATACAATCTTCTTAGATTTTTTGATTGGAGAACAAGGAACACCGATATTTGATTTTAGAAGTTCATATTGTTCAATTTAGATTTGGTTTAAAGGTATGGATCTAAACCAATAATAATTCTAAAATCGTATATCGCCTCGTCTAGTATCGTCATTTTTTATAAAGGTAGACGAGACAAGATTAATCGGTGTTCGGTGTTCAATTAATGATCTAAGGTAAATCTAACCCTTAGGATAATAGTTCACCTATCTAACCTTTAAAATCAGGAATCCTTAAACTTAGAGTTGAACAATGAAGCCAATTCATAAATCATTTTTCTATGTTCTGCATTCAATTTAAAGATGATTAACCTAATCGTTGATTTTCATAAATTGAGCTTAATTTTTAATCCCTTAAAATAAATCCCATACCGGATTTTGTATGAATCAGCTTCTTTTCAAATGGCTTATCTATCTTTTTCCTTAGATAATTGATGTAAACATCTATGAAATTGGTTCCGGTGTCAAAATGAGTATCCCAAACCTCCTTGGCTATTTCCTCACGACTCAAAACCCGTTTAGGGTTCTTCAGCATATATTCGAGCAAATTGAACTCCTTTGGAGTAAGATCAATATCTACTCCATCCCGACTGACTGTTTTCGCAGATACATCCATACTAATGCCTCCAAACTTTAAAACCTGTTCATCACTTTCAAGCTTACTACCTGCTCTTTTCAAAAGCACCTTGACGCGTGCGAATAACTCGCGGAATTCAAATGGCTTAACCAGATAATCATCAGCTCCGGCATCAAAGCCTTCCAGTTTGTCATCAGTTGTCCCCAATGCAGTAAGCATGAGAATTGGAATATTCGGCTTGCGATCCCTTAACTCTCTACACAATACAATACCATTTGTCCCGGGAAGTATGATGTCTGATATAACCATATCCCATTTTTCTCCCAAAGCTCTTTCCCTACCCTCACCACCATTAAGAGCAGTTTCTACCGTGTAGCCTTTGTTTCTCAAACCTTTTGAGATTAGTTTAGCTAATCGAACATCATCCTCAATGAGCAGGATAGTCGCCATTATTATCAGTTTAAAAAAGGATATCCCTCTACTTAATAAACATCAGCTCTCTGTACTTTGCAAACGGCCAGAATTCATTGTCGATTAAATATTCAAGCCTGTCAGAATTCATCCTAATCTTGTCAAACAGCGGCTTAACTCTGGTGCAATACGAGTTGGCTCTATCAAAACTATCTTCAATTTTATTAGAAGCCCTTCTCAATTCAGTCATTTTCCGGACATCTGTGGTGATTTCCCTAATGCAATTATTGAGTCTATTCAGTATGTCACGCTGAGACTCAAGGTCCGCATCAGCATAACCCAATTGCTGCATTTTTTGAATATTATCAGCAACGATATTTTGGTACTTAATAGCTGCCGGAATCACCTGATTAAACATCATTTCTCCTAATGTCCTTGACTCAATCTGAATACTTATGATGTAATTTTCCAATAATACTTCTTGGTGCGCCTCCAATTCCCTTTCAGTCAGGACCTGAGTTCTATTAAAGAGATCAATTGTCTCCTTTGAAGTATAAGTCAATAATGATTCAGGTGTCGAAGTAATGTTGTTTAACCCCCTTCTTGCTGCCTCTTCTTTCCATTCATCTGAATACCCATCGCCCTCAAATAATATTGGTCGGCTGGCCTTGATATACTCTTTAATCTGACTAAGTACTGCAGTATTTCTATCCATGCCCTCTTCCACTGCTTTATTGACAGAATCCCTGAATTCCATCAACTGTTGTCCTACGATAGAATTCATGACCGTCATTGGTGCAGCGCAATTTCTCAAAGAACCCACCATTCTGATCTCAAACTTATTTCCTGTAAATGCAAAAGGCGAAGTCCTGTTTCTGTCTGTGTTGTCTATATCGAGATTGGGGATTTTCTTAAGCAGATTCAGTACCCTTTCAACACCATCTTCATCAATATTTACATCATTTTCAATGTCGTCTAAGACTTTTTTGAGTGTACTTCCAATAAAAACAGAAACTATTGCCGGAGGTGCTTCATTTGCTCCAAGTCGATGATCATTTGAATGGGAAGCAATACTTGCCCTAAGCAGGTCTGCATACTTCCATACGGCATGTATAGTTGAGACAAAAAAGGTTAAAAACCTAAGATTTTTGCCGGGAACTTTACCGGGAGACAGTAAATTCTTCCCGGTATTGGTGGACATCGACCAATTGTTGTGCTTTCCACTTCCATTCACCCCTTCAAATGGCTTTTCATGCAACAATACCTTTAATTTATGCCGCTGAGCTACCCTATCCATTACATCCATCAACAACTGATTGTGATCCACAGCTATATTTACTTCCTCAAACATGGGTGCCAACTCGTATTGTCCCGGTCCAACTTCATTGTGTCTCGTCCTTACGGGAATACCAAGTTTGTGACACTCCGTTTCAAGATCTCTCATGAAGGTATATACTCTCTCAGGAATTGAGCCGAAATAGTGATCATCCAGCTGCTGCCCCTTTGGTGAATATTTTCCAACTAAAGTTCTTCCGCAAAGCATTAAATCAGGACGTGTATAAAAAGTGGATTCATCCACAATGAAGTATTCCTGCTCCCAACCAAGCGTTACTGTAACTCTGTTGACATTGGGGTCAAAAAACCTGCAAACATCTATAGCAGCTTTCTCCAAAAAAGAAGTGGATTTTAACAAGGGTAATTTGTAATCCATAGCCTCCCCGCCATAGGTAACAAAAATAGTTGGAATACAAAGCGTTTTGCCATTACCTACCTCAAGAATAAATGCCGGAGATGTAGGGTCCCAGGCAGTATAACCACGAGCTTCAAAAGTTGACCTCAATCCTCCACCGGGAAAACTTGATCCATCAGGCTCCTGCTGCGTAAGAGAATTTACACTAAATTCCTCTATGGGATTACCTTCCCTATCTAATGTAAAAAAGGAATCGTGTTTTTCCGCAGTCTTACCGGTAAGTGGCTGAAACCAGTG
>SLKL01000285.1 GCA_007134625.1 Saprospiraceae bacterium | reverse complement strand
TGCCCTTATGTTTATTTACAAAGTAGTATATAACAGACGCAATTAAATTAATTATCGGAAGGGGTAAACCTGCTCCAATAGATGCAAACATCATCAGATACGAACCCATGGCGTCATCCCGTTCACGTTTACTCACGTCATCAGGTTGAGGAAGCGGATGATATTCAGTGTGATTTCTCATAGTTAAACTAAATCTGTGTCTTTAAAATCATTCTTTTGTTCCTCTGTATCTTCCTCATATACACCTGCTCTTATGGCTACTTCTTTTTCATATCCTTCTGCACTCAGACTGAACGGAGGATAAACATCTACCATATATGACATATAAAGACCTACTCTTTCATTGTATTTCAAAAAGTTATTCATAAAATTGAATAATTCCGGAGGATATTTACCGGTAAACAAAACTATGAACCACGCAACAAAAGAAACAACAGCTGCGCCAATACTAAGGAAGAACAAAACGAAGCCATGAGGAATCAAAACATACAACCAACCCAATAAAGCACGCAGTAAAACTAAACCTCTTGATGGGTTTTCCAGATAAGGTACATCATACTCTATGTGATCATCTTCGGCATCTAACCAAAAAGGAGGATAATCGTCCGCAAGGTGATACAATCTGGCATTTACCCTAAAATTCCATCGCTTCAGCTTTAACTGATACTCAAAAAAGGATTCAGGAAATCGCCCTGTAAACAGTACAATCCAAAATGTCAAAAACTGTAGAATGGCAGACCAGATATACATAAAAAACAATATAAACCCATGTGGAAATGCGATATATAAAAAACCCAAAAAGGACCTTAACAATAATTCCACACGTGAGTAGTCTTCCTGATGCTTTACATATAGTTTCATTTTCTTTGGTTTAGGTGAATGATTGACAAACAATAACTGAATCAGCAAATATAAATGACAAATTGGATACTGCCAAATTTAATTTTTCGCGAGCGATAGAAATTGAAAAAAATCAATTAAATCGTGATTCCTTAAATCCAACATTATACATATTTAATCGAGAGAAATTGGATATTAGACTTATTGATTTTTACATAACTTTCAGAAACCACTTTTGGTAAAAATTAGTTAAAAAGTCAAAAGATTTAATTTGATACGCTTTAGTATGTAAATTGCATTCGTTTAAATTCACTTTATGAAAAAAATAATTACACTTCTCAGTATTTTCTACTTCACATTACCCCTTTTGTCACAGGAAAACTTCAACCTGGAGTTAGTTAGTAATCTTGAATATGATGAGTTGCTAGCAGATGTAACCGGTTATGTTGCAGATGACGGGACAGAATATGCTATCGTAGGTGTCTTTAATGGATTCTCAGTGGTTAGCCTGGAAGACCCGGAAAATCCGGAGGAAGTCTTATTCATCAATGGACACAACAGTTTCTGGAGAGATATGAAAGCCTACGGTAATTACGTATATGGAGTGGCGGATGTAGGTGAAGATGGCATGGTGATCATTGATATGACAGGTGCACCAAACAATATTGAGTTTGAATTCTGGAGACCTCAATTAACCGTAAACAATCAGACCAATTTTCTGAATCGCTGTCACAATATTTTTGTGGATCCAAACGGACGTGCCTACCTTTCCGGCTGCAACCTAAATGGTGGAGGAGTTCTGATTGTTGATGTAGATACCGACCCACTGAATCCCGAGTTTTTAGGAGCTGCGCCGCCCATTTACTCTCATGATAATTACGTTTTGAACAACATCATGTATAGTTCAGAGATAACTTTTGGTGAGTTCTCTATTTACGATGTAACTGATCCAACTAATGTTTTAACATTAGGCTCACAGAACACAAGTTCTAACTCCACCCACAATGCCTGGGCTTCTGACGATAATACTTATCTTTTTACAACAGATGAAGTAGCTAACGGATTTGTTGACGCCTATGATGTCTCTGATCCTGATAACATCACTTTCCTTTCTTCATTTCGACCCAAGTCCAATGAAGGGGAAGGAGTTATTCCGCATAATGCACATTATCACAATGGATATGTAATTGTCTCCTGGTACACCGATGGAGTGGTAGTCATTGATGCGCACCGTCCGGAAAACATGGTCAAAGTAGGTCAATATGACACTTTTCAGGGGTCTCCCGGTGGATTCAATGGTTGTTGGGGTGCCAATCCCTTTTTACCATCCGGACTGATACTTGCTTCTGACCGGCAAAACGGACTTTTTGTTCTCCAACCCGACTATATACGAGCATCATATCTGGAGGGTCAGGTTACTTCAGCAGCCACGGGAGGGAACATTCCCAATGTAGAAGTAGAAATTTTAGATGACTTCCCGAATGGAAAAACAACCGGAGCCGATGGTCTTTACAAAACAGGTATACCCAAAACCGGAACTTTTGATGTAAAATTCTCTCATCCTGATTATATCGAAAAAATAGTCGAAGTTGAATTAGAAGCGGGGGAAATAACTGAATTAGATGTCGAACTGCAACCCATTCCCTGTGACTCTCCTACTATGCAAGCCTTTAATTTTACGGTACTTGATGTCCAGCCGGAACAACTTGAAATAGGATGGGTCAGAGGAAATGGAAATCAAGTAATTGTCCTTGCAAAGGAGGGGGGTGCTGTGGATTCATTCCCAGAAGAAGGACAATCGTATCAGGCAAATAGTGTATTTGGACAGGGTGATATGATTGGTAATGGAAATTATGTTGTTTACATTGGTCCCGGCAACTCAGTTAATGTAAGTGGATTGACTGAACAAACATCTTACGGCTTTGCTGTATTCGAATTTTTTACCTTTAATCTTTGCTATACCACCCCTCCATTATTTGGAAATGGAACAACAAGTTCTTCCTTTGCGGATATTGAATTGGAAAAAATAGCATCTGAAGATACTGCCTTCCCCGGAGATACTGTGGTCTTTACTTTTACAATTACAAACAATGGTCCCGGAGAGGCTATCAATCCAACGCTCACGGATACCTTACCCAAAGAATTCATTTATCTTTCTTCCGACCCGGAAGGAACTTTTGACAATGGTGTATTCAGTTGGACCACATCCAATCTTGCAAATGGACAAAGTATTGAAATCACCTTAAGTACATTGGTTGATCAGGATGCAGAGCCCGGAATTGTCATCAATAATGCGCAGGTAGAAATTGATAATAATGATCCGAATCCATCCAATAATTCAGATCAGGCTGAGGTTGAAATACTATGTCAACCGGACCATGAATGTCAGGATGATATAATTGTTTATCTTGATGAAGGCAGTTGTTCAGTTGAAGTTCAGTTTGATGGGGAGGGCTGTAACTTTAACTCAGGAGAAACATTTAGTCTGGGCGAAACCTTAATTGTCTGTACTTTTATCAACTCATGTGAAGAAGAGGATGAATGTGAATTTACCATCTCCGTATTAGATACCATCCCCCCTGTAATTTCGCAATGTCCGGAGGGCAGAACAATAATCGGATGCTCAACTGATGATCTGGGAGACCCCTCTTACTCCAATAACCTAACCACAACTGATCAGGCTACTTTTGAAAGTGCTTTAAATCAAGGATTAGCTAATGACAACTGCTACATTGTAGAGTACACTTATATTGATGAGCAAGTTACGGACTGCCCTTATGACTTCGTAAGAACATGGACAGTGACTGACTCCTCGGGAAATTCTGTAAGTTGTGAGCAGTCTATCTCCATTCAACCTTCGAGTCTTGACTTAATTTGTCCTGAAGATGAGATAGTCAATCCCTGCCCTGAAGAAAATGATCTGGAATTTGATTTTGCAGAATGGCTGAGTACTATTCAGGTAAGTGGTGGGTGCGATCCAATTGTTGAGCACAATGGTTTTGAGCCTCCCTCTGTTTGTGGTGGGTCAATTACGGTAACTTTTGAACTGACAGATAATTGCAGCCAATCAATTCAGTGTAGTGCCAGTTTTTCCGTTGAGGGTAATTCTGTTTCTGTGCTGTGCCCTGATAATATGGATGTAAACACCGATGAATCTTCTTGCACTTATCAGAATATTGGAAATGCATTAGATCCGGTCGTATCAGGAGTCTGTGGTGAATTCACAATGAACTATTCCTTAACTGGAGCTACATCAGGATCAGGACAATTAAGCCTGGACAGTGTAGAGTTCAATGTTGGGACCACAACAGTCAACTGGGAAATCTCAGGAAACTGCGTGAATCTGAGTTGCAGTTTTGAAGTAACCGTAACAGATGATATCTCCCCGGATATTGAATGTCCGGCAGATACAACAATGGAGTTAAGTGCAGGACAGGACAGTATTTTTATAGAATTAGTTGAGGCTGCAGCAGATGACAACTGTGGAATTGATTTTATCGAAAACGACTATAACGGTGGTGGTGCAGATGCATCGGACTACTACTTCGCAGGTGTTACTGCAGTTACTTTTACAGCCACAGATGATCATGGCAATTCAACTCAATGCTCAACAGTTATTGAAGTTTTATTGGATGGAGGATTGAGCTTATATACTATTTCAGGTAATATCCAGACCTTCACCGGTGAGGTCCTTTCTGATGTAAGCATGGGTGTTAGCGGAAGTACTCTTGATACTTTCATAGTGAATTCTCCTTATTCTCTCGATTTTACTGAGGGCAGCAATATCACTTTAAACCCGGAAAAGGAGGACAGTTGG
>SLKL01000419.1 GCA_007134625.1 Saprospiraceae bacterium | reverse complement strand
GTTTTCCCGAAAAATTAACCGAAGAACCATGAGTTAAATGCCCTCCATGAGCCAGATCAAAACCCAAAACAGTATCCCCAGGCTTCAAAAGTGCCAGATAGACTGCCGCATTGGCTTGGGATCCGCTATGGGGTTGTACATTGGCATATTCTGCGCCAAATAGCGCCTTTAGTCGAACAATTGCCATTTGTTCCACTTGATCTACTATTTCACAACCCCCGTAATATCTTTTGCCGGGATAACCCTCAGCATATTTATTAGTAAGGCAACTGCCCATAGCCTGAAGTATTTCAGGATGAACAAAGTTCTCGGAAGCAATGAGTTCTATCCCCTCCATTTGCCTTTTATCCTCAAGATTGATTAAATCAAAAATCTCCTGATCTTTGTAATTAGTATGCATTTTTATATTTTTTTAAAAATAATCAAGTCCCATAAAGTAGTATTTTTCCACTTTTCCTGAGCTCACAATTTGGTTGGGAAATTGCGAATAGGGCAAAATACTACCATTTTTTTTCAATATATGGATCTCATCTCTGTTGATCCGGTAAGCAGTATTACTCTCACTGCCATGTATTACAAAAAAGTCTGCTTCATCTTTACTCAACCCCAGTTTTTTTGCAGTAACTTCCACCGCTTTTAAAACCCGCTCCGCTGAAATGGGTTCATCCAGTAACTGAACTTTAAATAATTTCCTGTTAAGAAACCGCAAAGCCAGTTCGCGACATACTTTGTCCTTTGATTGGGTGAGCTTTTTGATACTGTAGAGTACATTGACGTCATCCAGTTGCGTAAAAACGGAAATCCATTCTCTGTCGGTTTTGTAGTGGTCACCATTTTTCAGGATATCTGCCAATACCGGACATATCTCAGGTTCGAAGCCCTCAGCAATTAATAGTTTAAGCCGTCTGATGATTGATAAGAGCATTTTTTCAGCTGCCATGGCAGTCTTATGAAGATAAACCTGCCAGTACATCAGTTTTCGGGCGGTGAGGAATTTTTCCAGTGAGTATATCCCCTTTTCTTCAAGGACCAGATTGTCATTATGTGTATTCAGCATGAGTGTTATGCGATCATAACTAATCACCCCTTCAGCTACGCCGGTATAAAAACTGTCGCGACTGAGGTAATCCATTCTGTCCATGTCCAATTGTGATGCCACCAGTTGATTGAGGAAGTTCCTCGGGTGTTTTCCGCGACAAATAGACAGTGCCATATCGAGCTCCCCACCCATTTCCTTACTCAGTTCATCGATTAAAGTATAGGTGATTTCTTCATGGGAAAAAGGCAACAAATGTCCCTCCAATGCATGAGAATAGGGGCCATGCCCCAGATCGTGTAAAAGAATGGCAAGGCAGGCTGCTTTTTTCTCCTCATCCGATAATTTAGTGCCCTTTGCTTCCAGTACCTGCAGTGCTTTTTGCATGAGATGAAAAGCACCCATCGCATGATGAAACCGGGTATGAGTAGCTCCGGGATAAACCAGATGTGAACATCCCAGTTGACTGATTCGCCTCAGTCGCTGAAACCACGGATGGTCCAAAATATCCATAAAAATCCCACGAGGCACGGTGATAAAACCGTAAATAGGATCGTTGACTATTTTGTAAGATTGCATAAAATTCCCTGCTGATGAATAAGCGGGTAAAATTAGGAAAAATTTGTAAACTGGATGGATTGGGGTTTAAAAGGGGGTGTTAAAAAATGCAGTTTTAAATAGCTTACGTACTCAACATAGTTGCTCAAAAGTACTAATTTTATTTTGCCAAATTTAGATTTATCGAATTAGGCTATTAATCAATACTGTAAAGCTTTGATCGCTTTTGGATTTAGCTAACTAAATGTTCTAAGAATCCTGATTTTAAAGGTTAGATTTACCTAGATTGCAAATTGAACCCACCAACCTCAGTTGGGTGCAAGTGCTGATTAATCTTGTCTCGGCGACTAGACGAGGCGAACACTTATTAACAATTAACGATTTCAGAAGTGTTATTGGTTTAGAACCATATCTTAAAATCACTTCTAAATAGAGCAAAAAGAACTTCTAAAATCAAATATCAGTGTTTTTTGCCTGTCCCGTCACCTTTAATCCCTAAAAAGGCTAGACGGGATTCTCCAATCAAAAAATTTTAAAAAGAATGGATGATTTAAGAATCAGGGAAAATAATGTAATACACAGGTGATTTAGTTTTAGTAATTTGTCCAATAATGCAATAGAACAATTACTGTCTCCTCGAATTTTTCCTCCCAAACTCTAAAGGATAGGACACCATGAGATCAAATCTGTTTGGCATGCGAATACCATCAGTCGGATTATCTAAATAATCCCCAGTATCAATAAAATAGCTGTATCTAAATTTAATTTCCACAGGATTTAATTGGTAGATTAAATTCAAATTAACCCCTTTCCACCACTCTGTCAGGCTAGTAGATCCAATATAATTATCAGCGGATACATAATTGCAATATACGCAGTGAGTTGTATTCAACTTATAAATTAATGATCCACCAATCCCAATAATTAACTTATCAAAGAATTTCCTTTGATATGTCAGATCAATATTGAGATCACTATGCTTTAAGACATCAAATATTCTAGCACATTCCACTTGTAGAAAAATAGGACGAAGAGTAGTTAGATTTCCTCTATTTGCATAAGAAATAGATGTACTCATAAATGATCTCGTGGTGAATTGAACTCTACCTGAAAGGCCAAAAATAAAGTTCACATTTTTTTCTGTATCTATCACGATCGGGTGATTGCCAACCGGCATATAACTTACCCCAACTTCGGGACTAATAACTACCTGAGATTCTACTTTTTGGACATAAAATCCTAGTACAAAGAGAAGAATTATAATTGAAGAAATCCTTAGATGCATTGCTAGTTTATAAAGATTATTTTAAAAATACCTTTTCAGTGCTGATTATCCTTTCGTGTTCATCCCAAAATGTCAAAGTTAATAATTTTTTATTGCCATATTTAGATTTATTGCTGTCTCCTCGAATTTTTCCTCCCAAACTCTAAAGGATAAGATACCATGAGATCAAATCTGTTTCTATTAATGTCAATGCTTAGAGCACTAAGATATTTACGAGTATCAATAAAATAGCTATATCTAAATTTAATTTCGACCGGATTTAATTGGTAGATTAAATTCACATTTCCTCCTTTCCACCACTCTGATTTATTAAGGGAGACAAAGTAACTATCTTCTGGGGGTGCATATACCGTAAACTCTGAATAAGTTGTATTCAACTTATAGATTAATGAGCCTCCAATTCCTAAAATGAAGAAATCAAGAAATTGCCATTGATAAATCAAATCAATATTTATGTCCCTATGCTTATAGGCTCCATTGACCTGGCCACCGGGGGTCATTAGACCTACTGAACCCTCTACATTTTTCCTATTTACATACGAAAAAGAGCAGCTAAAATAAGTTACTGGAGTTAATTGAACTCGTCCGGTCAAGCCAAGTAGGAAATCTGCTCTCTTATATTTTCTGTCTAAATCAGTACTCAAAGGCATATAGCTTACCCCAACATTCGGGCTAATTACCACCTGAGAATCTCCTTTTTGCATCCAAAATAAGAGTGCAAACAGGAGAATTATGCTTGAAAAAATCCTAAGGTGCATTTGCTAGGTTATCAAGATTATTTTAAAAATACCTTTTCAGTGCTGATTAGCCTTTCGTGTTCATTCCAAAATTTCAAAGTTACACTAATTTTTTAAGCTTTTATTAGTTTGTTGAATTACAGTCACTTATGTAAGCTGTCCAAATTGAGCCCAGATTAGTAAAAGAAATATCGGAGATAAGACGGAAGGTGCACACTGAATAGTTGACAAATTTTTTTTTTTGAAAGTTTTTATGACCTCCTGAATTTAAGTGCTGAATTCTAGTTTTAGATGCTACCTTTTTCGGTGTGGACTCATCGACTATTGTTAGAGATGTGATTTGAGTTTTGATTATTACGCACCTTTGGTGCTTATATGTTTATCCTTTTCTCTCCTATGGCTACACCATAGGTTAATTATGGCGCACCTTTGGTGCTGTTTTTATTAAAATTTAACTTTCTTTCATTTTGTCATATATCATTCACAAGCTAATTAAATCCCAAAAAAGAATTGACAACCCTTTTTACACTAATCAAACAAAACAGATCGTTCATTAAATTCATTCCTCACTCAGCTTTCACGATAGTGTGGCATTACTTAAAAAAAAAATTTCCAATTAGATGAGTAAAATAAATATCCTTTGGGCAGATGACGAAATCGATATGCTGAAACCCCTGAGAATTTTTCTCGAAAACAAAGGCTATCAATTACATACGGTAACGAACGGCTACGATGCTATAGAGTGTCTGAAGGAAAATGGTAAAATAGATGTGGTTTTTCTCGATGAATCTATGCCAGGACTCAGCGGATTGGAGACATTGTCCGAGATAAAGAAATTCAGGGCGGATGTTCCTGTGGTGATGATTACAAAAAATGAGGCGGAGACGATTATGGATGAGGCCATCGGCTCTCAGATAGCAGACTATCTCATCAAACCGGTCAATCCACATCAGATTTTGCTAAGTCTGAAAAAAATAATAGACAACAAGCGGTTGGTAGGGGAGAAGACCTCCTCTGATTATCAACAGGAGTTCAGGCAGT
>SLKL01000013.1 GCA_007134625.1 Saprospiraceae bacterium | reverse complement strand
TTAAATTACTCAAACTGGGGTTTTGACTTTGGTTTGCGATTTGATATGTTTCACAATTCAGCATTGTTGAATCCTACCGGTTCCTATAACGATCAAGGAATAGGTCGTTGGTATATTCACAGAAGAATTGACGATTTGAGTATCACTGCAGGATATATTTATGATCAGATCGGGTCCGGTGTAATTTTCAGAGCCTATGAAGAACGGCCATTACTAATTGATAACGCTTTATTGGGAGTGCGTCTGGCTTATGACTTTACCCCTGATTGGACAGTAAGGGCTTTCACAGGAAGACAAAAAAGACAGTTTGATACTTATCGGTCTGTGATTAGAGGTTTAGCCATTGATGGATTTTATCAAACAAGTGGGGAGCGTCCTATATCTTTTGCCCCTGGTTTCGGTGTGGTTGCCAGAACCCTTGATGACAATACCGTGGACAGATTAGTCAATACCATACGGTTTTACACGCCCAAGGACAGGGAGGGTATTGATATAACTCATAATACTTATGCATTTAGCTTATACAATATGCTTTCAGTTGGCCCCATTAGCTGGTATGTGGAAGGAGCTTACAAAACACCCGAATTAATGTTTGATCCTTTTGCTCTAAGGGAAGATGGACTGGGCGGAATGACACCGGGTAAACTTGTACAGGAAGCGGGAACTGTTTTTTATTCAACTTTAACTTATTCCGCCGGAGGTTGGGGAATTACTTTGGAGGGAAAAAGAACTGAATACTTCTCCTTCAAAACCGACCCTCAATTAGAGTTGAATTTTGGTCAAATCAACTTTTTACCGCCCATGAGTCGTCAAAATACATATCGCTTGACTACTCGCTATGTTCCTGCAACTCAAGAGCTGGGGGAATTGGCATTGCAGGCTGATGTACGATATTCACCCAACAGAACATGGGGTTTTGTTGGAAATATTGCGAATATTACTGATTTAGATGGAAACGACCTATACCGTGAGTATCTATTAGAGGTCAGATATCGGTACCAAAGGCAATGGACACTAACTGGTGGTGTTCAAAGACAGGAGTACAATCAGGATAGATTTGAGGGCAAACCTCAGGCTCCAATGGTAGAAACTTTGACTCCTTTTGTTGAATTCCTATACCGAATTGACAGAAGACGTTCGCTTAAATTGGAGGCCCAGTATATGGATACAAAACAGGATTTTGGTAGCTGGATATTTTTTGGCGCTGAATACAGCATCGCGCCACGATGGATTTTTTCAGGTTCATTGATGTATAATTCCAGTCCGGTGCTCACTGATGAAATCCTTTACCCAACGGTTTCTGTTGTTTATAATACAGGAGCAAACAGATTCTCTCTCAGTTACGTTAAACAAGTCGAGGGTGTAGTTTGCACCGGTGGTATTTGCCGATTGGAACCTGCCTTTAGTGGCGTGAAATTTACCTTGAACTCAAACTTCTAAAGCATAATTTTTTTTGATATGAAGCTTTATCTAAATCTTTTTTGTCTTGCTTTTTTTACTTCAATTGTTTTTCTTTTTACCTCTTGTGATGAAAAAGAAGTCCTAATCCCGGAATTTGTACTACCGGATTCTGATAGAGTAGTGGTCATTGAAGAATTGACAGGTGTCAGATGTCCCAATTGCCCCGGAGGAAGTGCAGAACTAAGAAGAATAAAAGATCAATTTAGTGGCAATGTTGCCATTGTCGGGATTCATTCAAATATTCTTGCTAATCCTTTTCCGAACAGTAAATATGACTTTAGAGCACCATTTAATGATGAGCTTCAGGATTATCTCGGGTTGCCAATAGGAAAACCATCTGCATATATAAATCGACGATTTTTTCCAATTGAAAACAATAGGGCAATACCAACTGTGGGAAGTTGGGCCGGATATGTAACACAAGAACTAGAGTCTCCATCTGCATTGGATATGGATGTTTTGCACGAATTTAATCCAGAAACCAGAGAATTGAATATATCCCTAAGCATTAATGCAAAATCTCTTTTAGAAGGTAGATACCGACTAACAGTCTATCTTACTGAGTCAGGTATTATTGACCCGCAATTGGATCAGACGCAAGGAGTTATTGAAGAATATGTGCATAATTTTGTGCTCAGGCAAGTGCTTACCAATGTAACGGGAGATGTACTACCTGATGTTTTAAATCCCGATCAACCGATCAACCGGACATTTAACTTTACCATTCCGGAGGAGGATGGGTGGTGGAATGTATCCAATATGAATGCTATTGCATTTGTCACTTCATATGACGTTGAGAATCCCGATATAAGAGAAGTGCTGCAGGCAGTTCAGTTTGATATTATTGATTGAGTCTGGATTGGCCTTAATAGTTAGTAGGGATTTTTTTTGCTAGCCAATTCCTTAATTCATTTTTATACCTCTTGACTGAGCAATTGAACTTTTAAGAACAAAACTCCTTTTCGTAAAAATTCTCCAATTAGTTAGTGTAGATCGCAAATTAATTGTAATATTGCAATGTAATTATTTTTGTAGATTCTCGCTACTATAATATCACAAAAAATATTTTCTACCATGGGAGTTACCAAAACCGATTTATTCAGTAAGGATCAGAATACAATGGCTGTTTATTCTAAGGTGTTTGCTCATCCCGCACGGATCGCAATTCTTGAACTTCTATTGAAGTCAAAGAGTTGTTGTAACAGCAATCTTGTAAATGAATTGGGCTTGTCTCAACCTACGATTAGCCAACATTTGAAAGAGATGAAAAGTATTGGTATCCTAAAAGGAACAGTTGAGGGGGTGAGTGTAAACTATTGTATTAATCCTGAAAAGTGGAAGGAGATTCAAAATGTTTTTGATCAATTTTTCAATAGCTATCAGCTTGAGGATTTTTCATCCAGCTGCTAAATTATCAATATGAATTACCATATTTTCCCGACCTTACAAACTACTATTGAGTCTTTAGATTTTAATGATATAAATCAAGATCGAAAAACAAACCTAATAAACCTGGGTAAATTTATTCAACGCAAATTGGTGTCAGACCAAATCGTCAATCTCAACTTTATTTGTACTCACAATTCAAGGAGAAGTCATCTCGCTCAGATTTGGGCTCAGGCAGTAGCCTGTTATTGTAATCTTGATAATGTGTTTTGCTATTCCGGAGGTACTGAGGCGACGGCTCTCTTTCCTGCTACTGCTAATGTATTAGTAGAAAGCGGATTTGAGATTGATCATCTTTCTCAAGGGAATAATCCAATCTATATGATCAAATTTGCTGATTTGCTTCCTCCTGTAATTGGTTTTTCAAAGACGTATGATCATCGTTTTAATCCTCAGTCCGGTTTTGCTGCTGTAATGACTTGTTCGCATGCAGATGAAAATTGTCCTGTTGTTACGGGAGCTGAGATGCGTTTTTCGCTTCCTTTTGAAGACCCAAAGGCTTACGATGGTACAGCTATTCAGTCTGAAAAATACCTCGAACGAAGTCTTCAAATTGCAACTGAAATGCTATTTATTTTTAAAAATGTAAAAGTCTGAAAGTATGCCTGAAAAAAGCCAACAAATGCCATTTTTTGAAAGATATCTCACCCTCTGGGTTGCGCTCTGTATCGGCGGGGGTATTTTGATTGGCACTACCATGGGCGCAAACATGCAATTCTTGGCTGATATGGAGGTCTATAATGTAAATATCCCTATCGCTATCCTGATTTGGCTGATGATTTACCCAATGATGCTGCAGGTGGATTTCAGGAGTATCAAAAATGTGGGTAAAGCCCCAAAAGGTTTGATAATGACGGTGGTTATCAATTGGTTGATTAAGCCCTTTACTATGGCCTTTTTCGCGTGGATTTTTTTTGAACACCTCTATTCAGCATGGATAAATCCCGACCAGGCTGGAGAGTATATAGCTGGTGCGATCCTATTGGGGGTTGCACCGTGTACCGCTATGGTTTTCGTATGGTCTTATCTAACCAACGGTGATCCCAATTATACTTTGGTGCAGGTTTCTGTAAATGATTTAATCATTTTGATTGCTTTTGTACCCTTAGTTGGCTTTTTACTTGGCATTACTGATATTACAGTTCCTTACGATACTTTGGTCGCATCTGTTTTGATTTTTGTAGTGATTCCACTTCTTGCAGGCATGGCCACTAACAAATATTTTATTGCCAAAAAAGGCGAGAAATGGTTCAAAACTGAACTGTTGCCTAAATTCAAGCCTGTCAGTATTATTGCACTATTGTTGACGCTTTTATTGCTTTTTGCTTTTCAGGGTGGAAACATACTCGACAATCCATTAATTATTTTACTTATCGCTATTCCGTTGACTATTCAATCATACTTTATCTTTTTTCTTGCCTGGTTTGTTGGACGAAAAATCAAGCTACCGCATAATGTCTGTTCGCCAGCTGCTTTGATTGGAACTTCCAACTTTTTCGAATTGGCTGTTGCTGTCGCCATTGCTCTTTTTGGGCTTCACAGTCCTGCTGCCTTGGTGACGGTGGTAGGGGTTTTGGTAGAGGTACCCATCATGCTGAGTCTAGTGGCATTTGCAAATAGGAGGAAGTATTGACTTAGTGAGAAATAGGATAAAGGAGACTTATAATTAAACCACAAAGTTAACAGAGACACACAGAGAAATTTTTGTAAAAAACCTCAGCCATGCCTATGGCTTGATAAATTCACTCTCTGTGCCCTCAGTG
>SLKL01000004.1 GCA_007134625.1 Saprospiraceae bacterium | reverse complement strand
CGTGCTAAAGAGAAAATTTCAAAGGCTCGGTCTAAATCTGATTTTGCCTCTCCGAAGTTTTTTAATTTTAAATGTGTCTCTGAACGGTTTAAGTAAGTTTGTGCAATCTCAGTACTGAGTTCTCCCTCTTGGACGCTGCTAAATAGTTGCATGGCCTTTGAGTAGGAGTTAATGGCTTCTTTATATGCACCTTGCATTTGATGAATTTTGCCCAGTTGCTGATATGCACTTGCCGTATAGTAGCTTTGTAATCCAAAATTTTCAACACAGGACTCCAGATACATATTTGCAGCCTTCATTGCTAATTCTAAATCACCTTTACTTAGGTGAATGCTCACAAAACCTTCTAAAGTAGATATTATTCGAGGGTCATCCGGTGCCAAAGTTTCTCTTCTTTTTTCAAGAACATATTCAAGTATCGTTTCTGCCCTATTGTAATCTCCTATACCTTGGTACAAGGCAGCAAGGTTTCTGTAGCTGGACATTTGTAAACTAAATAGTTGATCAGTCCGATACCCGGGAGGCGCAATTTCTAAAGCAGTATTCCTAAGGCGTATAACCTCTTCCAGTAATTCTTTGGATTGGATAATGTTCCCAAGGTCATAAAAAATTAAGGATTGATTACCCAGTAAGTTGGCTTTGCTGCCAAAATAGAACAATGAATCAATTTGTGATTTTTCTCCTTCAATAATGCTTAATGCCTTCTCAAAAGAGGTTAATGCAGCCCGATGATTGCCCGCTCTGTGATGCATTGCTCCCAAAGCATTGTAACCGTCAATAATTTGATTTATATATGCGCTAATGTCAGGTTCATTTTGAAGGACATCAACAGCTTTGCTGAAATACTCTACAGCCCTCCGGAAATTGCCCAGACTGTAATATCCAAAGGCGAGATTGTAATAACCTGTGTATTGCTGACCGGGACTTATACCATCTATTTTTTGCATAAATTCAACGTAAATGCTGTCCGTTTGAAAAGCCCTGTAGAACTCCCCGGTTTCAGAATATATCCAGGATAAATCAACTAAAATTTTAAAAAAATTGAGGCTGTCTGTTGACTTTTCTATAATCAGGTTCACCAGCTCTTTTGATTTTTGAGTACCCTTTTGGGCTGATTCCGATCTCCAGTATGCCCTCCCAATATTGTAGGAGTAATGATAAAGTGAATCATATAAGCCAAGTGAAATCAACCAGCTTATTTGTTCTTCTATTGCATTAGCGGCCTCGGCATAATCTTCAGTACTAATCAGAGAGCTAATCTTTTCATGTCTTTCCCGGAACTCCTCATGATCAAATTCATTATTTGCAAAAACTTCGACCGAAAAAGAAAAAAAGAAGCAAGCCACCGCAAGAAATCTCCAAAAACGGGAGCTGATTCCAGTTGACCAAGAGCATGATTTAGTAAATTGGTGATAAGCCATGATTGAATGTTAAAAAATCAAAACATGGCTAAGTTAATGTTTTTTTAAAAAATGTAAGCAGGAATTACATTAGTTCTTCTAAAAAAACAAGAAGTGCTTATGTCGTTTAAGTGGGTTTCACCAAACCTCTTGTTAATTTAGATAGTGAAAAGCAATGATTGTTTTCTACCTCAAATACCTGTTCAACCAGTCTATAAATTCTCCGTACCAGTGAATGGAGTTTTGAGCACTAAGTATCCAGTGGTTTTCATCGGGATAATAAACCAGTCTTGCATCAAGACCCATCTCCTTATAAATTCCATAGACAAGGAGACCATGTCCTACAGGAACTCTGTAATCCAATTCACCATGAATGACCAGCATAGGAGTTTGGAAATTATGAGCAAACATAGCGGGGTTGGCAGCCATTAGGTTGTCAAAATTTTCCCACGGAGAGCCATCGTATTGGTACTTTCTGTTGGCAGTGTAATCAGCAGAAAACTGCATATGGATATTGTACACTCCGGCGTGATTGATCAAGGCGTCGTATCTGTCTGTATGACCTGCTATCCAGCTCACCATATAACCTCCGTAACTACCTCCTGCGGCAGCAGTTCTACTTTCATCTATGTAACTTTTGGCTTCCATATAATCCGTAGCTTTCATGATGTCCCTGAAAGGCAGGTCGGCATGTGAGCCATGTATTGATTCTGCAAATTCCTGACCGAAGCTCGTTGAACCGTGAAAGTTGGGTAGGGCTACTACATAACCCTCCGCTGCAAATACCTTAGCATTCCAACGGTAGTGCCACGAATCTCCAAATATTCCGTGAGGCCCACCATGTATTAGCATCAATAGCGGATACTCTTGAGAATCATCAAAGTCAGGTGGATACACAATAAACATTTGTACATCTGCATCATTGGCTCCTTTGTAAGTGATGTCATCTACCTTACCTAAGGTCAGTGAGCTCATGATTTCTTCGTTTACATTGGTAAGTTGGTGGAGGTTTTCTCCGGCAGGCAAATCAACTCTAAATGCATCTGTCGGATCAGTAAAAGTGTGGTTAAGGAAAATCAGTTGATTGTTACCGATATAGGATAGGGTAGAAGTAGAGCCACCGTCAACCAATCTCGTGACTTCCCCTCCTGTGGCCGGTAGAGAAAAAATTGCTGTTCTTGCATTGTGCTGAGCATGAAAATATATGGTTGATTCATCTGAAGACCATTTCCATCCACTGCAGCTCAGGTCTATATCTGCACTGATGTTTTCATGACCTCCGTCAGTCATATCGTAGATCACCATCTGTACATTATCAGCGTAAAAGTGATACTTATTTTGCCTTCCATAAAGCAATTTATCACCTGAAGGACTGAAAACAGGGCTTAAGTCGCTGGCAATGTTTTCTTCGGTTATATTGGTCATTTCTCCACTGCCATCAGTTTTCAAGAGAAAAATATCGTAATTAAGCTTATCAAAAGGTTCAGGAGTAGAGTTTTGCGATACTGCAATAATCTCACCATCAGGATGGATGTCATAAGACACTCCACCCATCATATTGAAGTAATTGGAGGTATTAGGCATCAAATCTGTCACTTCTCCTGATTCAATTTCTACGCTAAACAGTCTGGGGAAAAAACCGTTTGTCAGCCATCGGTCCCAAAATCTATACATATAGTTCTCTGTCACTTTTGCAGTAACTTTTGAATTGCGTTGTTCTTCCTGAATTTCCTTAAGAGTGTCCCAACAACCTTCATAGTCCGGGTGAATATTTGCACCAAAAGCAATTCTTTTTCCATCGGGAAACCATTTGGGTGAAAAAACTCCAACGGGCAGGTCTGTTACTTTTCTGGCTTCACCCCATCCTTCTTCGAGAATGAAAATTTGTCCGGGACCATCGTCTCTTCTACTTATGAATCCAATATGACGACCCTCCGGACACCAGAATGGAGAGGATTCTACTCCATTGTAAGTAAGTTGCTTGCTCTCCCCGGTCTGGTTGTTAAGCAAATGAATGTAAGAGGAAGATTCATTGCTCTCTATATCGTAGGAAGTCAGTTGATAAAGACTGTAATTCCCATCCGGTGATGCAGTCAATCCAGAAATGCGGTCCAGATTCCAAAGATGTTCAGCTGTGAGATGTTCCTGAGCAGAGACGGTGGAGCTGATAAAAAAGAAAAGTCCCAAAAAAAGAGTTGCAATATTTTTCATAAGATGGTTAGTTTTATTCAGGCAAAGAAAATGAAAAAAAATTGAAAAACCAAGAACCTGGATATTTGCCATTGAACAAAGCAGTACTTTTTACATTAGATAGTTTCAAAATACTAAAATACCCGTGAATGGATTCACTCACTCAAATAGCTTTAGGGGCGGCGGTAGGCGAACTTGTGCTCGGTAGAAAAATTGGTAATAAAGCCATGTTTTGGGGGGCTGTTGGTGGAACTATTCCCGATCTGGATGTGCTGGCAAATCCTTTTCTGTCAGAGGCTGCATCTGTAAAATTTCACAGAGGACCTTCGCATTCTATCTTCTTTGCGGCTGTTTTTTCTGTGCTTATGGCATGGATAATGGAAAAATACTATTCCTCCTATCTGTTTCATTCCAAAAACTGGAGAAAATTCTGGCGGGTCTTATTTACGGCAATTCCCATTTTACTTTTGATTTTAGTTCTTGGTCTTGGCTGGTCGAGCATCTCCTTTTTTTCGGGTTCAATTGCACTGCTTATTCTGGGTCTTTTGGCATTTACAGCCTGGAATCGATCACCTGTTCACCCACAGGATATTGAAAAGCCCGGTTTCATGAACTGGTATTGGTTCTATTTCTGGGTTTTTGTTACGCACATTTGGTTGGACATATTTACGACTTACGGCACTCAAATGCTGTGGCCCTTTACCGATTATCCATTTCAGCTGGATACCATTAGTATTGTAGATCCCATTTACACTATACCGTTGCTGATATTTGGTTTTGTAGCTTCACTTTATCATCGGAGTTCAGGCAGGAGGAAGTTTTTCAACAGATTGGGATTGATTCTCAGTACACTTTATCTTCTGCTTACTGTTGTAAATAAAGTACACATGGACTCTGTTTTCAGGCAAAGCTTGGACAATAAGGGAATAGAATATGTACAAATTAAAACCACACCGACCTTATTCAACAATCTGCTTTGGTTTGGGATCGCTGAGTTGGAGGACGAGTACATCATTGGTTATCATTCACTCCTGGATTCCAAAAGAGCATTTACGGACTGGCGCATAAAAGAAAAAAATCACGATTTGATAAATAATTTCAAGCATGAT
>SLKL01000477.1 GCA_007134625.1 Saprospiraceae bacterium | reverse complement strand
GTATTTTTCAAATACTAAAATAAAATATAAAAAAAATTTCTATATGTCAAAAATCAGAGTCAGATTTGCACCAAGTCCAACCGGTCCACTTCATATTGGTGGGTTGAGAACTGCTCTTTATAATTATTTGTTTGCTAAGTCTTTAGGTGGAAGCTTTATTTTGCGAGTAGAAGACACAGACAGAACGAGATATGTTCCCGGAGCTGAGCAGTATATACTTGATGCCCTTAAGTGGTCTGGAATAAAAATTGATGAGGGTGGAAATGCAGGTGGCTTACTCGGTCCTTATAAACAGTCAGAGAGACTGAGTATCTATCGTTCTAAAGCTGAAAACCTTGTAAATAAGGGATGGGCCTATTATGCATTTGATACGGAGGAGGAACTTGAGCAGATGAGGGCTGAACGAACCGCTGCCGGAGAGCATTCGCCCCGCTATAATTATTCTATCAGGGAAAAAATGAGCACGAGTCTTAATTTAAGTGCAGAAGAAGTACAACAAAGAAAAGAGTCCGGTCAACCGTGGGTTATCCGATTCAAAACTCCTGAAAATGGTTCGGTAGTTTTTGAAGATTTGATTCGGGGTGAAATTCGCTTTGAATGCGACCAACTGGATGATAAAGTTTTATTAAAATCCGATGGGTGGCCGACTTACCACCTTGCCAATGTGGTCGATGATCAATACATGCAGATATCCCATGTCATAAGAGGTGAAGAATGGTTGAGCAGTACCGCTTTGCATGTGTTATTATATAAGGCCTTTGGTTGGGAAAAAGATATGCCGCAATTCGCTCACCTTCCGCTGATTCTGAAACCCGAAGGCAAAGGAAAGTTAAGTAAACGCGATGGGGCAAGATTGGGGATGCCCGTTTTCCCTATGGAATGGAAAGAGCCCGATACCGGTGATCTATTTCTCGGTTTTAAAGAAATGGGATTTCTTCCTGAAGCCATGATCAATTTTATCGCCCTTCTTGGTTGGAATCCGGGCATTGAGCAGGAAATTTTTTCCATGGAGGATCTGGTTGAAAAGTTCTCAATTGAAAAAGTGGGAAAAGCAGGAGCGAGGTTTGATTTTGATAAGGCAAAATGGTTTAATCAGCAATATATTCAGCGTCTTACAGCTGACGAATTAGCTATGGCTGTTGCTCCCTTTTATGAAAAAAGTGGTATAATTCTTGACGATAAAAAATTAATTCAGGTGTGCAATTTGATGAAGGAGAGGATTCAGTTGCTTTCCGAAATGCCCGAAAAGTCTCGGTTCTTTTTTTCTGATGATTTTGAAATGGATACCAAACAATTGAAAAAGCGATGGAAGGATGACTCAGAGGGAATATTAACGGATTTGCTTGAAATACTTTCCTGTCTTGAGAACTTCAAAACTGATGAAATTGAATCCGCTGTAAAGTCTTTTATTTCAGAAAAAGGTCTTAGTTTTGGGAAAGTTTTGCCTCTGCTTAGATTAGCGAGTTCAGGAACGATGCAAGGACCGGATCTTTTTCCGACTTTGGAAATATTGGGTTCTGAAAAAGTGGTAGAGCGAATTACAAATTTGATTAAAATGGATAAAAACTGATCCTGATTATGCCAAAAAAAATGAAAAAAAAGGGGAAACCGGAACTTCATAAAGATCTCGATGGGTTGGAGATTAAAATCAATGAGTTTGGGGAAACCGTAAATCTCGATATAGATAAATTGAACACTTTTTTGAATGAAAAGGTGGATGACAAGAAACTGAGGGATGTGAAATCAACGGATAGTGAGGAAGAATAAATTTAATTGTTAAAAGGTCTGTTTATTCTTTAAGCTTTTTTGATTTTCTTACCTTTATGAATTCATATTCTATTTGAATATTATCCTCCCATTTTTGAACATTGTCCACTAATTATAAAAGATTAGAGGTGCTATCTATGCCAAAAAGATTAACATTTTGGATTCACGTAATGATACTAATTAGCTTCCCTTTCATAGGGGTAGCCAATAATCCTGTATCTGTAAACCCCATATCCTGTGAGTATTTGGGGCCTGATACCATATATGTTGGTTCCATCTGCACTGCTCCTTTATTATGGAATGAGCCCAATAATCCGGTTTGTATGGCTAACAACCCCGGGGGAGTGATTATTTCCAGAAATCTGCATTCTATAAGCGGAGGCTATTCTTTCGGTGATGATGTCCCTGCAGGAACAGATGTAGAGGTGGTTTACCGGGTAACTGATAATATGGGCAATGTCTATTTTTTTGAGTTTGTTATCAGTTTTGTGGATACCATTGCTCCGGTTTTTGACAGTTCAACCCTTCCTGCTGATACTGCGGTATTAAACAGTGGTGAGTATCCTCCGGCTGATGTCAGCGCAACAGACAATTGCGATCTCAATGGGGATTCATTGATTATTGAATTTGAGGATAGTCCGCTTCCCAATGGCTGTGTCGGTGGAAGTTGGTCACGGACTTACACCGTAACTGACCCTTTTGGAAACCAAACCCATTACACTCAGCATATAACGCAAATACCTGACACACTGCCCCCTGTTTTTGTAGTACCCCCTCAGGATACGTCTGTAATGTGCACTGACCTTCCAAATGCATTTGAATCGTGGCTTGCTGCTCATTATAATAATATGGAAGTATTTAATGCAGGAGGAGGAGAAATAATTATAGAGGACAACGCTCCGGAATCTTCCTTTTTTGAAGACTATTGTGGTGTTTTGGAAATTGAGTTTACTGCTACCGACAGTTGTGGAAATTTTTCTGTCGTTACGGTTGAGTTCGAGGTTTTTGATCCTAATCCCCCTTCGGTAGATAATGAAGCCGAACCACTTTTTTTAAATTGTGATGATGCCGATGCTAAAACAATTCTTGAGGAATGGTTGAGCTCAAACGGATATGCTCAATTTTCCGATGCTTGTGGACTTGATACTATTTTTATGAGTCCTGCCCCTGGGGACAGCAATTTTGTTTGTAACGATCTTATTCAAATCAAATGGATTGCTCAGGATATTTGCGGTCAAACATCAGAGTCCTCCGTAGTCCTTTTGATAGCTGATAATGAGCCTCCTGTTCTACATATACCTCCTTCTGACAGGATAGTTGACTGTTTTAAATCCGACCTGGGTGAAGTTTTTCTGAACTGGTTAACGGATGCAGGGGGAGCGGATTTTAGTGATAGTTGTACACCTGATGAATTCCTGAATGTTTCTTATTTGCTGAATGGAAATCCTACGGATGAAACTGAGTTGTGGGACCTGTTTATTGCAGGTTTCCAAACTCCCTGCACAGATGAAGTAATGTTAGATGGTCAATTGGTAGATAATGTATTGTCTCATATTGAAGTGGAGTTTGTTTTTTCTGATTTATGTGGAAATTCACTTTCTCACGCTGCTATTTTTGCAGCTGTTGACCAACAGGCACCTATAGTCACCCAAATCCCTGAAAATTTAATATTGGATTGTACTGATGATCAGGTAATGCTTGATCATATCGAAATCTGGTACAATAATTTTGGTGGCTTAGAGGCGGATGATGATTGTTCAGATGTCGTCTATGGTGCCAATCTTACACTCTCTGAATTTTGGGATAATTTTTTACAATCGAGAGATACACTCTGTGGCAATACAGGAAGTGCTGAGGTATTGTTTTTTGCGGAAGACCTATGTGGAAATCGTCGCTCAGCTCCGCAAGTCAGCTCTGTCTTTTTTGTCGATACAGTCGCTCCTGTTGTCATTACTCCTCCGTCTGATCTGATTGTTAATTGCTCAGTATCTAAAGACTCTTTGATTCAACAGTGGATAGTGAACCTGGGGGGTGCAGAATTGTCAGATAACTGCGGTGATATTGTGCCCTTGACTTTTGAATACAGTTCCAATGAGGGCGATGAAGGAACAGGACAAGTAATTGGAGGTCCTTATCCTTCTTTTTTTCTTACTGCCTGCAATGAGTTCTGGGAAGTGACATTTGTTGTGGCTGATGAATGCGGAAATACAGTATCTTTTGGAGCAATGGTTTTTGTGGAAGATTCAGTGCCCCCTGACTTCAGTGGAACTCCTGATTCTGTTTTTTACAATTGTAATGAGGATATTGAATTGGCCGAGGTAATTGTGGATGACCTTTGTTCATCCTTTGAATTGAGTTTCGAAGATGATTTAGTCGCAGATAGTACACTTGGGTGTGGTGACTTTGAGCAATTGATTTTGAGAACCTACACAGCGGAGGATGTCTGTGGAAATACAGCAACCTTTGATCAGTGGGTCATTGTAGGCGATTTTGAAGCACCGCAATTTTCAATACCTCAGGACACTTCAGCCGCTTGTGATTTGGCTGATAATCCCAATATTACCGGACATCCTTTTGACTTAATGGACAATTGTTTTTCCGCAGATGATCTCACAATTGAATTTACTGATATTGAGACCGGTGAAATATGCAGTCGGTTTTTAGAGCGAACCTGGACCATTACCGATCCTTGTGGAAATGCTGCAGTGGGAACTCAGATCATTATCATACTTGATACTATAGGACCGGAAGTAATTACTTCGCCTGTTGATTTGGTGCTTGAATGCGGTGACCCGTTGAACCAATCACTTTTAGATAATTGGTTAGAATCTCATGGAGATTTGATTGCAGTTGGTGGATGCGCTGACTTTGAGATAATTCCTGCCGTAAGTGGTAGTTGGGAAATTTTACCCGATGGTTCACTTGATTTTATG
>SLKL01000368.1 GCA_007134625.1 Saprospiraceae bacterium | reverse complement strand
GGGAGATGATGGCAATGACAACCAAATAGGATAAATTTGCAAATGACCACCAACACAATTGATGCAGCAACATTAAAATCTGATTTAAAGAAACTGAAGTTTGCATTAATAGCACTGACGATAATTTTGGTTGGATATTCTGCTCTTCTTTTTACTTCCGCAGAATGGGTTATCAAACTTGATATTCATTATGGAGCTAAATGGTATATCGCGGCATTTAATTTTTTTATCAAAGGGATTTTTGTCTGGTACAACTGGAAGAAATTGCCAATTGACAAAAAGACCAGGACCAACAATACTTATATGCTCATACTTCTGGGCGTTATCGGAATGTGGTTGTGGATGCCGAATAGGCGGGAAAGGGAGATGATGGTTGCGGAATTAGAGAGGTAGTAGTTTTTATAAGTACATGACAAGAATATCATGAAAAAAGATAAAGTTCAGTGACCTATCAGCTCACTTCATATTATACCTATCAAAAAATTGCTTATATTTAAACCTGAATAAGTCAAAATGATGGATTTGGTTCCACCTGGTAAGATCTATTTTAACTAATTAATTGCAAGATTGTGAAAAGATTTGAACTTGTAATGGGAGTGCTTGCTGTTCTGGGAATAATTTTAATGTTTTTACACATATCCGGGAGTGCTGTTTCTTCTGTTTTTATTTTAAGCATACTCGGGCTATTTTATTTCATTTTCAGTTTTGCACTTTTCAATGGAATCCGACTTCGTGATGCATTTAAATCTGAATCCTACCAAGACACCAATTTACTAAAGATAATCGGAGCAATACTACTTGGAATTTCCATCTCATTAGTAATTTTCGGCATTCAATTTAAACTCCTATTCTGGCAAGGTGCTAACGAACAATTACTCATAGGACTTTTACCTATCGGACTCATTTTGATTGTTGCTGCAATTTTTTATTTCAGGGACAAAACTGAATTCTACAGCAGAATTTTCAAGAGAATTACAATTTACGGTGGTCTTGGACTACTCCTTTACTTAACCCCTACATCCACCCTTGTTGATATTTATTACAGAGATAATCCTGACTTTGCAGAATTATTCAATAAAGTCCTTGAAGATCCTGAAAACGAAGAACTTAGGAAGCAATTAAATCAGATGCGTGAAGAAATATCAAAAAAAAATGAAAACAACCATTAAATTATTCATCCTGCTGGGGCTGTTATTCGGCATCACCTCTAAAGGACAAAGTCAACTGAGTATTGCCTACTATTCATCTTCAATGGCCAAAATAGGGATGGGCTATGATTTTAGTGAAAAAGTCCGGGGTGAATTAAGGGTTTACAGCAATACATTTAGAGAGGATATTACACCGGAAATAGTTTTGTGTTTCAACATCGTAAGGAGAGAGTATCACAATATATACATTGGATTGGGATATGCTTTCAATGCTATTGATGGTTTGGTTATACCGGCTGGGGTTCAATTTTACCCGATTCCGGATTTTAGAAAGTTTTCTCTACATGTAGAACTTCAGCCAACTTATGAATACTTTGATGGCCTAATATTACAAGCTTCCTGGGGTTTGCGCTACACATTTTAAGGAACAATAAAGATAACCACTACAACCTCAAAGTTTTCACAATATACTCCAGTCTGATCATATGATTTCGTTTGTCTTCAGCCGGTGCATAGGTAAAGGCATCGACAAAGATAAGGGTGTTGTCTGCTTCACGGTGAAATAGATAGGACTTGAAAGGTCCCCCCATGAAGTCTGATCGCATATCCCAGATTCCGCGCAACTCTACAGTATAGCTACCGTGGTGATTGTATTGAAAATCAAAAGTGGGTAAGTGACTGTCCTCAACAACCATGTAAGAACCCTCTTTGCCGCTACTGATGCGCTCAGTGGTAATACTGTCTCGCAGAGTTCTTAAAAATTCCGGACTTAGTTGACTTTCATCCTCATATTTTACTTTGGAAAACAAGAGGCTAAGACTTGCATTTCGTTGCTCTTCTCTTAACCAGAGAAAGTTTTCATCCTCAACGGCCAATACCCAATTGGAGGGAATTCGGATTTCTGCATTAAATTTGGATGCTACCAGATTAGAGAGGGACCTGTTGACTCCTCCACCAAAAATTTCCGCTTCCAGGGTTCTTTCATAAAACTCAGCTATTCTGCTATTTACCTGATCAAAACTCCTTGGAATGCCTTCAACGATATCATCAATACTGTTCCCAAAAATATAAACTACCATTTGACCCCTTGCCCATTTGTCTCTGGCAATTTGTACGCCAAAATTTCTGTTCTGCAGGGATTCATTTATGGTCTCTCTTCCAAGATCAGAAATGACCATCTGAGTGGTTGCGGAATTCTCGTCAGCGAGATTGGCAATTTTTACGAACAACTTAAGCTCTCTAAGAGTAGATTCTGCCAATATATCCTCCGTACTGAATACCCGCACATCAAAAATAGGTTCGGGTTGAGGCAATATAAGATATGCCCCCTGATAATAAAATTCGAAGGTGTCAGAAAGATAGCTTTCCCAAAGTTGCTGATCAGCAATGACATTCATTTGTTGAATTCTGCCTATAGCGGTAGGTGTTGACCTGAAGCGATCCTGAACATCACTACGACAGGCAGCAAGTGTAAGAAAAACAAATAATATCACAAAAAATCTAAGCATGATTTGCCATTTGAGACTACAAATATAAAAAAGAAACCGACTGTAAGGCGAAAAAACCAATCAAAGCAGAGTTGGCAACTTTTCTCCTTTCATAAGCAGATGCAACATTTAGCTGATTTGGTGGATGGGGTTATTGATTTATATGAATTGGCTGTGAAATAAACTATTGGGGTTCAAATTCTGGTCACGCTGCATACCACAGGGTATCGGAAACCCTATCTTGTACTTTGGATGAGACTCTACCCGCGTAGCATGAGTTACTTTCTTTTTTGGTCTCGTCTTAGGACGAGAGATCCTCAAAAAAATCAAGAAGGTCCGATTTCTTTTATAATAGGAGAATTAGTGTTTATAGAAAAATCTATTAGGTTTACCTTTTAATTTTATTTTCTTTTTTTACAAATCCTACATAATTGGGCAACCAAAACTCAAAAGTAAGTGAATTTGATTAAGATATTGGTTTTTACCAGCCCATAAACTACAAGGAATTTAAAAATTTATTGGCTTTTAGCAAGAGGTGATGCACTTCAATCTATCTTCTTTAGACCTCAAGGAGTCAATCGGTATGATAAATTTAAAGCCACAAAACTTAATGTCATAGTCTATTAACTTTCAATAGATTTGTTTTCCCTGATCAGGCGATTGACTTTTCGGTAAAAACGGAAATTCAGCAATATAGCAGCCATAGTGAGTCCTCCTGCTAAACCATACCATATTCCGGGTGCACCCAAGTCCAGAAAAATCCCCAGAAACCAGGCAAGCGGCAGCGCTACTAACCAATAAGCAATAAAAGTAAGCATAGTGGGTATTTTTACATCCTTGATTCCCCGTAAAGCTCCAAGTGCAAACACCTGAAGTCCGTCAGACAATTGAAAAAGTACGGCAATCATTATCAATACCGAGGTAAGTTGTATCACTTCAATATCCGTACTGAAGAGGGATGGCAATAAAAATCTTCCCAGAAACAAAATAGCTCCGCAGAATGTCATCCATGCCACCGTCATCACGAATAAACTGTTGGCTGCCATTTTCAGGTTTTCATAATTCCGCTCACCGAGTTGATTCCCCACTCTGACAACAGCGGCAGCACCTATACCCGTAGCCACAATATAACTCACCGAAGCCAGACTTATGGCTATTTGATGTGATGCCAAAGCGGTTGCGCTAATCCAACCGGCAAGGATAGCTGCCAAAGCAAATGAAGTGGACTCAAAGACATATTGAAGCCCCGTGGGTATGCCGAGTGAAAGTATTTTTCTCATGCGAAAACGCTCGATAAATCCCGGACTGAGATTGATATCGAGAAATTGAAACTTTTTATCTTTCAGCACATAGTATGCCATCCAGCCCATCATTAAAACTCTTGCTATCAAAGTGGCGAGAGCTGCACCGTAAATTCCCAATTGCGGAAAGCCAAGTAGTCCGTATATGAGAAGGGCATTGAGGACAATATTCAGTCCATTACACACCAATGTAATGTACATCGCCCGCTTGGTATCCGATAAGCCCTCAGCCAACATCCTGAACGACTGAAAACACATCAACGGAAGGAAGGAAACCACTATGATGAGGAAATAGGATTGCGCCATAGGTACGATAGCCGGGTCTTGTCCCATGAAGGAGAACAGCGGAGCGAGACCCAACATCACCAGCATAAGCAGTACTCCCGATAAAAAACAAAGCCAGAAGCCATCCCTTAGCAATGCGCCTATTTCCTTAGTGTTTTTTCTGCCATCTGCCTCGGCTATCAATGGCGTCATCCCATAGGACAAACCCATCCCAAATACCATAAATACCAGAAAAATACTGTGCCCGAAAGCTACTGCCGCCAACTCCTCTGTTCCCAATCGGCCCACCATGAGGCTATCGGCTACACCTACAGCCACCTGTCCCAATTGGCTAATCATTATGGGCAGTGCCAGATGGATATTTTTCTTAAAATGAAGTTTATAGGACATCAGCTTTTCATTTTGCGGCTGCAAAAATACGTTTTACTTTAATGGTGTAAAGGGATTGGAGCTAAAGTTAGGGTGGGAAAATAAAAGGTTGAGTTGATAGTAAACTGGTGACATGTATTCTT
>SLKL01000441.1 GCA_007134625.1 Saprospiraceae bacterium | reverse complement strand
TATTAGTTTGCACAATACATATTGATGTTACTAATGTGAAAATGAAATTTTTTTTAAATTTTTTTTATTTTTTTTCTCGCGCCAATAAAAAAGCCCCTTTTTTCATCAAAAAGGAGCTTTTTGTCAAGTTTTGATAACTTTATCGGAAGAATCCGTATGCGATATTTTTTTATTTATATCGCTGTTGTCCCCTTGCGGGCGGATCCTGTTGTAATCGATGTCTTTGTCGGTTTTGCAGTCTTTCATTTTGACCCGCTGATCTAGCTTGTCTTAGCATATGTCTTCTGAATTGACCATCAACTCCTGACAGGATCAAGACCTGATTTGGTGTTAATATACTCTCCATTTCTTTAAAAAAAGCTTTATCGTGGTCTAATTCACCTTGACGCATCTCCAACTTCTTTTGAAGCATAGTTCTCGCTTCACTTTCTGATAAATTTCGAATTTCATCATCAGTCATTCTCTCCATCTCTCCTCTAAGCTCCTGTTGTTCTGAATAATATTCATTGTACCTTGGCCAGAACTTTTCAGCCTGCGCCGGGCTCAGTTCTAATTTTGAACTGATAAAAGCTATCCGCTGACTTTCAATGCGGTCTTTTTGCTGAGGGGTCAATTGTCTTTCCCCCTGTCTCATTTGGTTTTGGGCATGTACATTAAAAGTCATTAGTACTGCCATTGCCATTAAAATAATTGTTTTCATTGCATTAAGATTTTTATTGAAAAATATGTTTTAATTCTTTAATTTCTTTGTGTATTAATTTTCCTCTGAAAAGGAATCTGTAAACTCATCATCAAGACTTTGAAGGTACAAATCCCCTAAGACTTCAATTAAGTCCTCATCATCGAGCAACATAGCCTCTGCAGATAAGTAATCGAAGTACAGTTCAGCATATCCATTTTCAGCCAAAATTGCTGTATGGTCATCAGCGGAAAAATTGAACCATAAGGCAACTGAAATAAGGACTGTAACTGTAGCAGCTATGGCCAACTTATACCAATTTCGCTGCTGACTTTGCTGCTCTCTGTTAGAAATAAGTGCTTTTTCACTCAGATCTAAAAGCCTTTCTTCACTCACCTCAAAGCCATGGTTTCCGGGCTCGATCTGAGTCCAATCGGTCAGTGCCTTAAGTTCTTCTCTTATTTTATCTTTTTCTTGCATTTTCTATAGCTGTTTTTTCAATTTTTCTGCCACTTTCCCTGTAGCGTAGTGAAAACTCGTTTTCAGTGTACTTTTACTTTTACCGGTAACCTTCGCCATTTGCTCGTAACTCATCTCTTCAAAATACCTGAGAATAAATACTTCTCTCTGTGTATCTGGCAGTTCGCTGACCGCTTTGTGAAGCCGAATCAACCACTCATCCCCATTAAAAAAGGGATCTTCTCTAAGTGAATCTTCTAAGCCCTCTGCCTCGTGAATATTCAGACGTTTAACTTTTCTTTTGTGGTCAATCGTTTTATTGCGGGCAATGGTCCAAACCCATGTTTTCAGTGAAGACTGACCTTTGAAACTTTTGGCTTTTTCCATTAATTTTATCAATGTCTCCTGAAAAACTTCATCAGCATCGGCCTGCTGTAAACCATACGTCCTGATAAATCCATGCAAATCCTTACCGTAAACCTTGACAAAGAGCCTAAGCCCCTGATCTAAAGTTCCCTTCTTTTTGAGAAGGTCCATGATTTCACTATCAGATACCTTTGTCATTTGCATTCACTCAGTTTGACGTATTGAATTTAAAAAGGTTAAAAGGTCTGTAAAAATTTATTGCAAGTTGTATAGCAAAACGAATCTACATTTGCCAAACCTCCACCTTTTATCCTCTTAATAATAAACCTTTCGTTGATTTTATTTTTTCATACTGCATGGAAAACGATTGGACAAGCAGGGGCACTGAATGGTTCGTCAAAAAAGGATGGAAACCATTTCCTTTTCAGGTGGAATGCTGGGAACTGGTTAAAGAAGGTAGTAGTGGTTTACTCAATGCACCGACCGGAAGTGGAAAAACTTATGCGCTTTTGATTCCAATGGCATTGATGGCTGATTTTTCAAAGTCCAAAAAAGGGGTAAAAGTAATCTGGATCAGTCCTGTGCGTGCTCTGGCTTCCCAAATTCTCATGGCGGCTAACCAACTTATTGAGGGTTTGTCTCTGGATATTACAGCCGGACTTCGTACAGGGGACAGCTCCGCAAGCGAAAGAAAAAAGCAGATAGAAAAACCACCGGATATCCTTATCACCACCCCGGAAAGTCTTCATTTGTGGCTCAGTTCTGCCAAAACCCAAAACCACTTGAAAAACGTACACGCCATAGTAGCCGACGAGTGGCACGAACTCATGGGAAGCAAAAGAGGCGTACAGTTTGAACTGGCTGCTGCACTTTTACGACACTGGAATCCTCAAATGATTTGCTGGGGTATATCCGCAACGCTTGCAAACACTCAGCAGTCCCTGGAAATCCTAATAGGTGATTCCGGGCAACTAAAAAAAGCACAGATCGTAAAAGCCGATATCAAAAAGGAAATTCAGATCAAAACTATTCTCCCTGACGATATTCACGAATTACCCTGGGCAGGCCACATCGGTTTGAAAATGCTGGAAAAAGTTGGGAAGCAACTCCACAAAGCCGGCAGTAGTCTCATTTTTACCAATACCCGTGCACAGTGTGAGATCTGGTACCAAAGACTGTTGGAAGCAATACCCGAATTGGCGGGACTTATGGCTATGCATCATAGTGCCATTGATGAAAAAACAAGACATTGGGTGGAAGATCAACTCCACATTGGAAAGCTAAAAGTAGTAGTATGCACTTCGAGTCTGGATCTGGGAGTTGACTTTCGTCCTGTGGAGCAGGTCATACAAATTGGCGGCCCCAAAGGAGTAAGCCGTTTTATGCAGCGTGCAGGTCGAAGTGGTCATCAACCTGGCAAACCGGCCAAAATCTTTTTTGTACCCACACATGCTATGGAATTACTAGAGGCTTCGGCTGTTAAGGCTGCAGTTCTTCAGGGAAAAAGCGATGAAAAAATCCCTTATATCCGATCTTTTGACGTACTCGTTCAGTTTTTAATGACCCTCGCTTGTGGTGATGGATTTGATCCCAAGGTCATTTTCAATATTGTAAAAAACACCTTTTCTTATCGCTCATTAAATGAGGAAGAATGGAACCAAAGCATCCAATTGTTATTACATGGTGGTTCTGCATTGGAATCCTATGATGAATACCGAAAGGTCGATAGAGATGCAAAGGGAAAAATCCGGGTGCTGAATAAACAACTGGCATTAAGGCATCGAATGTCCATTGGGACCATAACGGGGGATCAATCGCTCACCATACAATATTCAAGTGGCAGAAAACTCGGCACCGTAGAGGAGTGGTTCATTACCCACCTCAATCCGGGAGACGTTTTCTGGTTTTCGGGAAAAGCACTGGAATTTGAATCCATCAGAGGGAACAAAGTAGTAGTATCGAAAAGCTCAGCTAAAACAGCAAAGGTGCCGGCATGGATGGGAGGCCGGATGCCACTATCCTCAGAATTAGGGCACCAAATGCGTCTTCAGTTAAATGCTTTTACAAAAGGAGAATTCGATGATGAAATAAAGGCACTCCAACCCCTTTTGGAGATACAAAAAGAGCGATCAGCCATGCCCTTGGAACATCAATTGCTGATTGAGCAATTTGAGTCCCGTGAAGGTTTTCACCTGTTTTTATATCCATTTGAAGGTAGGTTCGTACACGAGGGTATTGCCGCTTTGCTATCTTCAAGAATCGCCGCCAAAATCCCAATTAGTTTCAGTTTGGCAATGAATGACTATGGACTTGAACTTCTTGCTCCTGAAAAATGGCCCGTAGAAGAAATCCTTCAGCCGGATCTTTTCGACAGTCGAGATTTAATGGAGGCCATCAGTACGGGCATTAAGGAAACCGAATTGGCAAAGAGAAAATTCAGGGACATTGCCATGATAGCAGGCTTGCTGTTCAGGGGATTTCCCGGTAGAGAAAAAAGAGCCCGCCACCTCATCTCCTCCGCAAGTCTGATATTTGATGTCATGGATAAATACGATCCCGAAAATCTCCTGTACCTACAAGCCTATGAAGAAGTAAAAACCTTTCAAATGGAGGAATCCCGCATCAGAAAAACCCTCAACCGCATGCTCTCTCAGGAATGGATAATTGTAGAGAAAAAAAGACCCTCACCCCTTTGCCTCCCCCTCATGGCCGACCGTCTCAGAGAACGCATTTCTTCCGAAAAAGCTGAGGATCGCGTGAGAAGAATGCTTAAGTAATATGTAAAAGCAAAATGTCTGGATCTACTTAAAAAATTGAATGTTGAACACCGATTAGTCTTGTCTCGTCTTCTCTTTTAAAAAATGACGATACTAGACGAGGCGATAAATGATTTGAGAAGAATTAGGGCTTCCTCAGATTAGGATAAAAAATTGATTTTCAATAAAATAAATCAGAAAAACACGTGAATATATGCAAGGTTATTTGTATATTTGCAGAATAACTTTGCATATGGTACAATATACATCACAATTTCAGACCAAAATTACAGAATTTTCCAATCTGTGCAACCTAGATCTTAATCCAACTAATCGTTGGTTTAAATTAAGTGCAATTTTGCCTTGGGATCAATTAGTCAATATTTTACTTAAAAAATATGACACGAAAAGAGGTGCTAAATCTATCAATCCCCGAATCATTATCGGTGCTGTCCTTATTAAACATATGGTTAAAT
>SLKL01000077.1 GCA_007134625.1 Saprospiraceae bacterium | reverse complement strand
TTGGAAAATAACACAAAAGGCATATCCATATCCTTTACGGCAAACACGGCGCAATATGTTCGGCCATCAAATTTTCAGGATACAAGTATAATGACACTTTCAGAAAGATCATTAATGGTTCCTGAGATTTGGAAAAGCAACGTAATTTTTGAATTGGATGAAAATGGAAATTTTGCCGGTGAGATTAGTTTTCTGCCAATCGAAACTCAATACCCCAAGAATGTAATTGGGAGGCATGTAGCTCCCGAGGGTCTTGAATTAAGTAAAATAGTATTTGACAATGAAATATCTACCTTTTATAATTTAGAGGGTGAGGTAAAAAATATTGATGCTTTATGTAGCCAAGTTAGAGACTATTATGTTCAATTGTCATCAAATCTAGTTGAGAGAGAGCTAATATCCAATGAGGCATTTGAAATTATGATGTTGGCTTGGGAAGATGCAGGATATCAAGTAACTGATTATGGTGGAAATTATCAAAGTATAAGAGTTGATTTGCCCAATGGAAACTACTCCTACGTTTTTGTTGATAAATCTATTCAAGCGGTAGTTGGTAATGCTTTTTTTAATAATGATGGAAGTCTTGAGAGTAGGTCAGTTAGTTACATAGAGACAGATGAAGAAGGGGAGTATGAAAACATAACAAATATATTTGCTACACCATTTACGAGCCCCTTAAGTGAGGTTGAAATGGAAATTGTTGTAAATTCAGACATCTCAAATATAACCATTAACTCAAATCTATAATCATGAAAAATTTAATACTAAAAGTTTTAATTATAATACCCTCCTTGCTATTGTTTTTTTCTTTCGATTCCATTGCTCAGCCTGAGCAGCCTAGGGATATTATTTGGGCACATGGAACGAGCCAAACTTCAAAAAAATGGTTTGATTTTGAAAACGAAGCCAATTGGAAGGGCTTTATCTTTAATAATATCAATACAGGTCCTCTTTATACAGAGGCCCAAAATCAAGGTATTTTGGTTACTGCTGAATATTTAGACAATCGTATAGAGCTTCAAAATGGTTCAAATGTACTTGGGATAGGGCATGGGTTTGGTGGTATAGCCTTGCGATATGCTCAGTTAGAAAATGATAACATCAATGCTATGATTTTGTCAGCAGTCCCAAATCAGGGGTCATCTATATTAAGAAAGGCAGTAGATGCAAACATTGGTAATCAATCAGAAATTCAAATTGTAATTGATAAGGTAAGTGCTATAAAAAATCAAAATGATTGCAATTTTAATTGTAATGTTATTGAGTTATTTAAAACTTGGATGGATGCCATTGTAGCTGGAGAAAATTTTCTTAAAGATTTAAGGCCTGATTCAGATATAATTACAAATATTAATCAAACTCAGAATCTACCTACTGTTCCTTATATTGTATTATATGGCACCCAAGAAGATTTTTCTTTAACGAGATTATTAGATGTTCGTGGGTCGTCTAATGCTTCTGCTACACATTTAGCAGAATGTGCCCAAAATGCGGTTGATGATGCTAGAGCAAATATAAATAATCAAGATAAGATAGCTGCGATCAACTTAAGCTCTGGTTTCTTTGCTAATGTTATTGGCTTTGCGGGTTCTCTAATTAATGCAGATGGTGTTGGTGATGCATTGGGAGCAGTATCAAATTATATTAACAATCAGAGTGCACTTGCAGTTGAAGCAATTCAGGCAGAATTTGAGATACAATCAAAAACAGCTCAGCTATTAAGGTGTCAGCTGGCAGGTCAGCTTTTAGAAGCTGAGTGGATGTTAATGATGCTGGATGGATCTTTTGAAGAGCAACAAGTATTCATTCAGGATTTAGATTTGTTTTCTCAATGTATGATTGATTGTCCATTTAGTTTAGTTGGAGGGGGAACACCAATTGTAGAATGTTTTGATTATTGTGAAGGTGTATCAACCCAATTGACCACAGTGACTGTTTTTGTTGCAGAACCTACAAATGGTCTATTGGCCGAATCAGAGCAAAAATTAGCCGGACCTAATCTGGCAGCTGAGATTCATTTACCAAACAGCAACCACATTCAAATGTCCATGCGCGGTCATGCTATATTAGAAGAAGAGATTTTTGATAATATATTTTCAGGTTCATTAGGCATGGCATTTAAAGTGCCTAAGGATTAGTGGGAGATATATATTGTGATGTTTGACAATTTAAAATTATTTGAAATTGAACCTGATTTTTAGGTTGATACTATTCTTATTGGTTTGTTGTTTTATTTCTTGTGATTCAAGTAAGGATGTAAAATCGATTAAGGAAATTCCATCAAGCGTAGATAAAGATATATACCCTTATCAAGTTGGTAACTTGGTTTTATTAAGTTCACAGCATAGCGGTAAAAATTCTTTAAAAGCGATTGACCTTAGCTCTTTTGAGGTTTTGTGGGAAATTATGGATCCGGAAAATTTCATTAGTTCACAATACACTAATTTTACCCCATATTCGCATGATCCTATTACTGTTTTACCAATGATGAATGCAATCTGGGTGATTAATCATAACACTGGCACAGTTAAAGACAGTATCAAGTTTACGGGCACTATAGCTCCCAATATCTTTGGAATTAATAGTATGGTTTTTCCAACTGAAACATTGAGCTCACCCAACCGCTTAATTATTCATTCGTATGATTTAGAATCAAAACAATTAGACACCATACTGGTCATTCCATTTTCAGAGGATGAGTTAGTTTCGAAAATGGGTCCATTTTTGGATGGTGATAAAACCGGTAGTCATTTTAGCTCATTCCTTTCCTACAATAAGTCAACCAATCAGACCCAAAACAATCTCATTTTTTGGAATAAAGATTACGGAATTGTAGATACACTATTACTCTCTGATGATAATTATAAAGGATTTGGGGTAACGAGACCACCAATTAAATGTAAAGAATCCGGATTACTCATATGGCATCTTACGGATGCATTGGTTGCATATGATTCAAAAAAAAGGGATATTGTGTGGTACAAATCCTTAGGTGAGGTCATAATTTCAGCAAGACCACTTGTTGTTCAAAACAGAATAATCTATCCTACTGAGTCAAATATGATTTTAATAATTGATCAACAAAATTTATCCATTGATACCTTGAAAAACACTCCATACTTCCCTGGAAGATTGATAGAATCTAATGAAGAGGCTTATTTTATTTCAGGACTTGATGGTAAAATTTACAATTTGTCTTTCCATCAAGGAGAGAATAAATTTAGTCTAGATCGTTATTCACCTAACTTTACTGACACCCCATTATTTCATCAACAATTCTTTGTAAATAATGATGCGTGGGTGCTTAACGATGGTGAAAAGTGGATACTAGGCAGACGATGATAATCCACTAATGAGTCAACTCCGAAAACCCTTTTCGTCATGAAAATGAGCGAAAAATTCATCCCCAACTCGTTGGGGATTGCAGCAGTTTGTAATAGAAAGGGGTTTTCGGAGTGGACTCACTATTTAAAAACTCTTCTACAACCCCTTCAAAGCACTCTGTATAGCATCAAAGTTTGGAAGTTGACCGGCATCGTCCAGTACTTCTGCATATTGCACCACACCATCTTTATCGATCACAAAAGCTGACCGCTTTGATACTCCTTTCAGCCCTAGAACGAAGTCTTCATAAAAAGCACCATAAGCCTGTGAAGCAGTCTTATTAAAGTCCGATAGCAGAGGAAAGTTAAAGTTTTGGCTTCCTTTAAATTCTTTTAAGGTAAAAGGGCTATCAACTGATATACCATAAACGGCCGCATTCAGGTCTTCGTAGTTTTTTAAATTATCCCTTACACTGCACAATTCATCGATACAAACTGAGGTATATGCCATTGGAAAAAATAGTAAAACGGTGTTTTTGCCATTTTCAGGGATAACAACATTTTCAAGCTCAGTATTCAATAGTTGTATTTCAGGTGCCTGACTTTCTTTTTTAACTTCCATATTGGTGATTTTTGATTTTTGAAAAAAGGAAAACACAGAAACCGCAATGGAGTTTAAAAGTTCCTGGAATTTATTTCAGATTAGTGGCTATGGATTATATTAAACTGAAGATAATTCAAACGAGTGGAGTTTTAATTTTTTTTGAAAGTTTTTTTATTCTATAACATACTGTAAAATAAGCGATTGAGAGCGGTCACAAAAAAATATACAATTTATTTGAAAAAATAATTTGGTGGTATGAGATAATTTATATTACCTTTGTGTCCGCTTTTGAAGAAAGGCGATAAACAATTGAAAACAAAAAATCCCATTTTTTTAAATATATGGGAACTTTCAAACAGAAAGCATAGTTAATTATATTGTTAACTGCACATAATACATCGAGCTTGTCCTCGAAAAATTCCAGCACAGAACATATTTAAATAGGCCGCAAAAAAAAGAATTAATTTTTTTTACTTTTTGTTGGTGTAATAAAAAAGAGTTGTATCTTTGCGCTCCCTTTTAAAGTGAAGGGGCGAAAAAATAAAAATGCCACTTATTGTTTTAATATTTTGGCATTAAAAGTTCTTTGAAACGAAGGAGAAAGAGGTAAGGAAAATAATAAGCATTCAATGAGTTTTTTCTGGATGGATTAGAATTTTCTATAGTCAATAAAAACAGATGCGCTTTGTGCGTGTCGCAGAAATTACTATGGAGAGTTTGATCCTGGCTCAGGATGAACGCTAGCGGGAGGCTTAATACATGCAAGTCGAGCGGTATTGACTACTTCGGTGGTTGAGAGAGCGGCGCACGGGTGAGTA
>SLKL01000087.1 GCA_007134625.1 Saprospiraceae bacterium | reverse complement strand
TTACATTTGTAAAAGTTAAAAACAATACTGTTTACCTCTGTTATATATTTGACAAATCAAAAAAAGCTACTATTTCGGAAAAAGAAATTGACGAGATTTTTCAATTATTATAACTTCATCAAACAAGTACTTTTTCATTAAATTCTAATAAAATCCGATTCAATAAACTCTTAGAGTAAAAACGTTTATTATTGAGGAAGGTGTGAAACAAAGGCCTCAATTCTTTAATAAGACCATTTTTACGAGCAGCTATTAAAACACCAATTGTGCCAATACATTTTATGCCGAATTCCTCAGCTATTGATCTGGCTTTTTTATCATCAATTAACAAATAATCAGCTTTATAATCTTTGTATAAAGTAATAGCCTCTGATTCACCAAGGTCTAATTTTTCAAGTAAAGTAACAGGTGAAGAAACTTTCTTTACGCGATCCTTAAACAAACTTAATATTTCTGGATAAAATTTAGTATTCTTGTCCTTTGTCAATTCAACCCATACTGCTTCCGGGATAAAAAATTCGTCAAAAAAAGTTTCTAACAAATACAACTCACGAATAATACAAAGCGAAAAAATGGGACCAGTGTCGGAAATAAGTAAACCTCTCTTCACCTTAAACTATTTAACCTTCTCCACATCTCCCATCACCTCTTCAAAATCCAATAAAGATATAGGGATTCGGTTCTCTGAGAGGTAGGTTTCAAAATCTAAACGAGAAAAACCCGATATTTGCGAGGCTTTACCAATCGATATTTTTCCTTCAAGATAGAGCTGCACAGCAAGCAAAACTTTTAGCCTTTTCTGAAGCTCGACTTCAGATTCATTTATGGTAGATAAAATATCAGTAGGCAGAATAATGCTAAAGGTTTGAGAAGACATAATAGATTTTACAATATTTAACTTTGATATTTTGGTTTTAGTTCACATATTCAAACTTATTCTGTTTTACCCTACTTTCTAAAAAACTACTAACCAATCTACCCGAATTATTAATCCGCCCGTAACCAATCCAATCCATCTTTTTATATCTTTGCAGCCATTATATAAAACTTAGAAATAAAACTCATGAGCGGTGATGTAATTGCAGACAAATCTGTAGCAGAAAAATTGGGCTTGCTACCTGAAGAATACGACCAAATTGTGGACTACCTTGGAAGGCAACCTAACTTTACAGAGCTAAGTGTTTATTCAGTAATGTGGTCAGAACATTGCTCCTACAAAAATTCAATAAAGTGGATAAAGACTTTACCCAGAAAAGGCGGCAGTCTATTGGTTGAAGCCGGTGAAGAAAATGCGGGGCTTGTCGATATAGGGGATGGATTGGCCTGTGCTTTTAAAATGGAGTCTCACAACCACCCTTCTGCAATTGAACCCTACCAGGGAGCTGCAACCGGTGTTGGGGGAATACACAGAGATATTTTTACCATGGGTGCACGTCCAATTGCTGCTTTGAATTCATTGAGATTTGGTGAATTGGACACCCAAAGGACAAAACACCTTATACAGGGGGTGGTTAGAGGTATTGGTGATTATGGAAACTGTCTCGGTGTGCCTACCATAGGTGGTGAGGTTTATTTCCACCCATCTTATCAACAAAATATTCTGGTGAATGCCATGTCTGTTGGTATCGTAAAACACGGTGAGACGGCATCAGCTGTGGCACCCGGTCCCGGGAATCCAGTTTTCATAGTAGGTTCCGCTACCGGTAAGGATGGAATCCACGGAGCTACATTTGCTTCCGCAGACTTGACAGAAGACTCAGCTGAAGACCTGCCATCCGTACAGGTAGGTGACCCTTTTCAGGAAAAACTCCTTTTGGAGGCCAGCCTTGAGGTTCTAAAAACCGGAGCTGTGCTGGGTATGCAGGATATGGGTGCAGCGGGAATTACTTGCTCTACATCTGAAATGGCTGCCAAAAGTAAAACCGGAATGGTCATTCATCTGGATAAAGTTCCTCTTCGTCAAAGCAATATGAAGCCCTTTGAGATTTTGTTATCTGAGAGTCAGGAAAGAATGCTAATTGTAGCTCAAAAAGGAAAAGAAGAGGAATTGCTGAAAGTCTATAAAAAGTGGGACCTGGAATGCGTACAGATAGGTGAGGTCACTGATACGGGTATGTTGGAATATTTCATGGATGGAGAACTGGTAGCACACGTACCCGCAGACTCTCTTGTTCTTGGAGGAGGTGCTCCGGTCTATGACAGGGAATATACCACACCGGCCTATTTCAAAGAAATTGACGATTTTAATATTGAGGATGTAAAAATTCCTGAGGATTTGGTAGCTACAGCAAAGCAATTAATAAGTTTGCCGACTATAGCATCCAAACGATGGATTTTTGAACAATATGATTCAACAGTAAGGACAAACACACTGACTACTAACAGATATTGTGATTCAGCGGTTATACGAATAAAAGGAACGGGTAAATCCATAGCTGCAACTTCAGACTGTAACTCCTCATATGTTTATGCGGACCCTTTTAAAGGTGGCATGATAGCTGTCAGTGAAGCTGCAAGAAACCTGGTGTGTACCGGTGCAAAGCCTTTGGCTATAACCAATTGCCTGAATTTTGGCAACCCGTATAATCCGGAAGTTTATTACCAGTTCGTTTATGCGATTAAGGGTATGGGAAATGCATGTAAGCACTTCGAGACTCCAGTAACTGGCGGTAATGTCAGTTTTTACAATCAGTCTGTATTTAAAAACAGCACAGAACCCGTTCAGCCTACCCCAACCATTGGAATGATCGGTTTAATTGATGACCCTTCTAAAATCATGACTTTAGACTTTAAAGAGGAGGGCGATACCATAATTTTGCTGGGAGAAAGCAGAAATGACATTGGTTGTTCGGAATACCTGCAAAATATTCATGGTGTTAAAAAAAGTCCCTGTCCGCATTTTGAGTTGGAAACGGAGAGTTTGCTCCATGATGTAATCAGTTCATTGATCAACAAGCGATTGGTTCAATCTGCTCACGATGTATCTGAAGGTGGCTTATTCTGTGCATTGGTTGAGTCCGGTATTCCCGGGAATAAAGGTTTTAAAATTTCATCGGATACGCTGATCAGAAAAGATGCCTTTTTGTTTGGAGAAAGTCAATCCAGGGCTATCGTTTCAGTTGCGGGACATCTACTGGAATCCGTTCTGGAAATTTTAGACAATAAATTGATAAAATATCATGTTTTAGGCACTGTCAGCTCCGGCAAAATAAAAGTAGATGAACAGGACTTTGGAGACATAAAGGCGTACAAAGAAATTTATGCCAATTCAATTGAATCCACCTTAAAAAAGTAATGAAATATGCAATACACAAAAATAATCAGTTTTCTGTTTTTTCTTATCATAGGCTTTTCTCTTCAGTCTTGTGACAACAGCCCTCAAGGTCTAAATATTCAGGGGAATCTTTCAGATGCGACCAATATCAATGTTTCCCTTGAACAGATTGTAATTGGAGAAAACCCGCGACCGCTCATGTCAACAACAACTGACGGGGAGGGCAATTTTGAATTTGATTTTGAAAAAGCCCCAAGACCAGGCATTTACAGAATAAGAGTAGGTGCACAAGGTGGCGATTTTGTTTTAGCCGGTGAAGAAGCAGAGATTAGAATCAATGGCACGCTTTCTGATTTGGCGAGCAATATTTTCCAAATAGAAGGCAGTGAAGCTTCTACAGAATTGATTGAAACTTTTCAAAAAGTAGCCAATAGGGAATTTACACAATTGGATCAGATAAAGGCTCATGTCGAAGAAATGGAATACGCCTACAGTGCTACCCATTTTGCGATACGATCTCTACAATCTCGTCCGCAATACACTGAGGTCCATGAAATAGCAAGCGCAAAACTAATCCGTGATTATCCTGGAACACAGGATGCTGAAAATTATGCTGACCTTGTTTCTCAATTAAAAGAAGCTCAAGCACAACAAACAAGACAACAACAAGGTCCAATACGAGTGGGAATGGAAGCACCTGAGATAGAAATGGAAGGACCGGATGGAACTATACATCGCTTATCTGACCTAAGAGGCAATGTCGTTCTATTGGACTTCTGGGCAGCCTGGTGCAGACCCTGTAGAATTGCCAATCCTACAATAGTCGATGTATATAACCGCTACAAAGATCAGGGATTCAAAGTATTTAACGTCTCCCTGGACGGCATTGATTCCAGGACAGCAGCGCGTTTATCAGGTGAAGATGAGATACAGCAACAAAGACAAATACAAAGGCAAAGATGGATAGATGCTATTGAGCAGGATAATCTCGATTGGCCCTACCACGTAAGTAATTTGCAAAGATGGGAATGTGATGCTGCAAGAACCTATGGAGTTACTGCCATCCCAAGGTATTTTCTGATTGATCGCGAAGGCAAAATCGCTGTAATCAATCCTCGTGCCCAAACTGATCTGGAAAGGGAATTGCAGAACTTACTATAAGTTTGGTTTCTGGTTTCTGGCTGCTGGCTATATGTAACCAAACCAACTTTTTTAGTTATTATGGCTGTGATATAAACTTTTGGGGTTCAAATTCTACTTACGCTGCAAACTGCAGGGTATCGGAAACCCTATCTTGTATTATGGTGAGACTCTGCCCGCGTGGCATCAGTTGCTTTCTTTTTTGGCATTGCCCCAAAAAAAAAAAAAAAAAGGTCTAGGACTACTCGCTTTTTTTGATCCATTTAACAAAGTTGTAGCCGGACCCACTTAAACTCGCTTTATCAATTCTTTTGCTGACTCATGTCCGACGGGGCGAGTGCCAAATA
>SLKL01000450.1 GCA_007134625.1 Saprospiraceae bacterium | reverse complement strand
TAGTTCAAAAATAGAAAAAAAATATTACATAAAAAACCCTTCTTATGAATCTAAAAATATTTTTTAAAAATGATTTATCACATTTTTAAAATTGCTTATCTTTAAATTTCGTAAAGGAATGAAAAAATAAATCTTAAATATCATGAAGGGTTTTTACCTACTCACAATTTTCTTTTTTTCTACAACCACCTCTTTGGTATCGCAGCCTTTTCTACATATTCCCATCGAAGGTGAATACAAAAATGATTTCATTATCGTAAACTATGTGGATTGGGGAATAGACGGAAGCCTTAGTGACTATAACTGTGGAAATAAAACTTACGCTGGGCATCAGGGTACTGATTTTATTATTCGAAACTTTGCATCCATGGATACCGGTGTTTTTGTATTAGCAGCAGCAGATGGTGTGGTTACTTACATACAGGATGGGATATTTGACCGTGAAAAGGAATCAGTAGTTGAGAAAGGCTTTGGAAACTATATAGCCATCAGACATGATAACGGTTTCTACACTTATTACGCTCACCTCGCCAAACATAGCATCAATGTACAGCCCGGGGACACAGTAAATACCGGTGACAGAATTGCTCTTGTAGGAAGTAGTGGCAACAGTAGTGATCCACATCTGCATTTTGAACTGTGGTTTGACTCCTTATTTGTTGTAGATCCATTTGCCGGGATTTGCGGGAACCTTGAATCACTTTGGCTTGAGAAGGTTGATTATGATACTACATTTAATATCTGGACATCCGGATTAACTAATTTTATACCGTGGCTTGATACATTACGTGAAGAGCCTGTCAAACAAAATCACTTTCTAACTGAGGATGATGCTATAGCATACTGGTCCATTTTATATGGTATCAGAAAAGGAGATGATTTAACAATTAACTGGTACACACCTGATCAATCCCTTTGGTTTACCTTCAGTTACGAGGTAGAAGAGGATTTCTGGTATTTTTATTATTGGAGCTATATCGATTTTCCCTTTATCCCATATGAAGGGAATTGGAGTGCACGACTCTATCACAATGGGCAAATGGCTGACGAAATAAATTTCACAGTAGAACAACCCTCTTACACTCAGGAAGTGTATTCTGAAAATTGGTTAATTTTCCATCCCAATCCTTTTTATTCCCAATTGTCAGTCAGCTGGTATTCACCCTTTGATCAAGCTGTTTCTCTTGAGGTTTTTAACTCTTTTGGTAAAAACATAAAAAATATAATTGGTTTAAATTCCAGACTCGGACAAAACAAAATCACCTTAGATGGAAGTAACTGGGAGCCGGGGATTTATATTCTCCGATTTACATACGGTGAAATTATTCAAACAAATAAAATTGTGCTTTTAAGATAGCCTGAAATCTATTTTTTCAATAGACCTGAGGTGTTTATGATTTTTTTTCTACATCAAATTAATTGATACAGGAACAATACAAAGAATTCCCATATTAAGGTCAAAACCGATTATTACACCACCACGAATTTCCTCGTAATCAATCTCGAACCGGCTTTTACCGCAAATACATACATACCTGCTGCCATATTATAGTCCGAGGTATTGAGATCAAATTTATTGAGCCCCGAATTTAAAATTCCACGATACAGTCTGACCACTTCCCTACCCTGTATATCATAAACTTTAACTTTGCTGTAAACAGCTTTTGCTGCATCAACAGTAAAGGTAAAATGGCGGAGATGATGGGTGATCATACCAATCTCACTGATTACAGCCACAGGATCAACAGTCCGCGTTGTGGTGCAATTAAACCCGAGATCCAATGACTCAAATTCCCTCCCAAGAATATCACCGGCTTCTGAATCAGGAAAGCAAAGCCATTCTGTAAGTAATGTCCGGTATAGCTGTCTGAAGTCTATACCGTGTTTTAAATTGCCGGCCATATCGAGATCATTCATATCGGGATGTTGGCCAATGATATCTGCACCGTTTACTTCAGGACCAAAGACAAAGAGGGGCGCAGCAGCACCGTGGTCCGTTCCATTTGAAGCATTTTGCTGTGGACGACGACCAAATTCGGAGGTAGTCATCGCCAATACTCTTTTATCATTACCTGATGATTTGAGGTCGGCAAAAAATTCTTTGACATTGCTACTTAGTGCCCGTAAAAGGTTCATGTGTTGATTAGGTTGATTGGCATGGGTGTCAAAACCATTTAAAGTAACCATATACAAAGAGGTTCTTAACCCGCCCTTTATTAATCTTGCGACTATTGCCAACTGATTGGCCAAAGAGGAAGAGGTATATTCCAACGAATTTTGAGCATTTTCATATGACGTTCTGATAACATCTGCATAGCGAAAAGTCTGATTAGCCAGATTTCGGACAAATTCTATCTGAGCACCATGAAGACAATCAGGCAATTCGTCAACAGGAAAAATTTTCCCTTCATTCACTATTTGGAAAAGCTGATTGGTATTACTTACCTGAAAGGATAGATTAACATTATCTGAATCATTGAAAGTGAGGTTGCCGCTATTCCCAATTTGGACCGCCGCGGGATGTTCAGGTGGCTGTACGGTAATTTCAGGATCGTCCAGCGTAATTAGCCTGCCCAACCAGCCCGAGGGTTCAATAAACTGTGCATCAGAGGCAGTACTCCAGATATCGGTTGACCTGAAGTGAGACAGGTTTTGCTCGGGATAACCGACACCCTGAACTATTTTCATCAGATCATTTTCCCATAAATTAAAAAAGTCGGGGGTGACATGGGGCATTGCCAGTCCATCTTTTAACTCTGTTAAATCAGCTGTAGGAATTCCCACCGTTGGTCTCAACTGCTGATATCTGCCATAATCAAACAGGGGTACTACAGTGTTTAGTCCATCATTTCCTCCGGCAAGTCGAATGAGCACTAAAATCCTTTCCGTTTCTCCAAGATAATCCATAGCCGAGGAGGTAAAAGCCTTTAGGGGCAACTTACCTAATAGCAAACTCATGGAGGTGGTTAACCCCACAGATTGCAGAAAACCCCTTCTGCTCCAATTCAAATGATCGGACTCATGTGCTTTTTTATTATTAAGACTCAATCCATCTTTAGTTCGGTGTGATTTTTTCATCTCGTGTTTTTTATAGTGGCAGATTAAATGAGTTGATACTCAGGTTGTTTCACAAGGTGTATCAGCAGAATTGCAACTTGTTCCGGGAAAACTTCCCATTCAATATTCCAACTGCCGTCATCAAAATAGTTTTGAGGAATTTCAGCTTTGAATACATCAATTGCAGCCTCATAATCCGATGAAAATGGAAGACCCCATGGAATTAAATGGTGAATAATATCTCTGCATACTAAATCTACATCATTAAAATGATTGGTTACTAATTTACCAAAATCTCCAATAGAAGCCCTGTTTCGACTGTACAAAAGTCCAATATACCCCTCTAGCACAGACCACCTGATTGCCAAAAGAGAAGAATTGAGCCAGTTCTGATCACCGGGCCAACCCGATACATCAGGCGGACTGAGTAATTGCTGATTGAGCTGAGCGGCTACTGAATAGATAATCAGAAATTCACCTTCCTCAGGCTTTATACCTATTTGTTTGGTTTGTTTTATCAAAAGCTCAATAGGTGAACTGATTTTTGTGCCCAATTGCTCGGCATCAAAAAAGTAAGCGGATTTAAAAAGCGTGCGCAATACAGGGGCTATCTCAAAGTCGTTTTCCAGAAATACCTGTTTTAAGCCTTCAAGTATCTCTTCATTGATTTCTTTTCCGACAAACTCGAGTAGTAATTTTCGACAAATCCTGTCTGCAATTTCCTCTTTTCGCACATCAAAAAGTAAGTCGTGCAAACCATTGTAATCAAAATTTCCGGTCTCCCCAAAAATGGTTTTTGACCCCGAATCATGTAATAGAGGTACAAACCCAATATCAGCGCAGGCCTCAGTAAATCCATTCCAGCCCGTGAGTGCTCTTGCTATTTCTTTGATGTCATCTTCAGTGTAGTTATTATCCCGACCCAAAGTAAACAACTCCAGCAATTCCCTTGCATAATTCTCATTGGGTTGAAAACGCGTATTTTGAACTCCGTTGAGATAAATTAACATAGCGGGAGTGGTACCCATTTCTACAGTCAGCTCTTTGAAATTACCGACTGCATATTTTTGTAAAAGCTTGTGATAGCGATATAAGTAAGACGGACAAAAATACTCATCAATTGAAGTCACAAAATGATTGTGCCAGAAAAGCGCCATCTTTTCTCTCAATCCATGATCGTACATATCGGACAACCATTTTTTTATCCAGGAAAAAATTTGCTCGATGGCTTCTTCCTGTTCATCGTAATCATCCAGAACCCAGTCTGCCCAGTCCGGCTTCTCGGGTAGTGGAAGATTAATCGCATCATCAATCAGCTGATCTACAAGCTGAGAAGGATCCATTTGCAGGTAAGCTTCTATTTCCTGCGGGGCAGCACCAAATCCGGTTCTGAGCAGAAGATGGTTAAGCTTTGCTCTATCCCATGGGTTATCAGCACCGGGAACAAAAACTTCTAAGCCGGAAGCAACGCAATCGTTCAGCATATGCGGTGTGTTTTTTATTTAGACGTAAATATAGGAGAAAAGTTATAAATTCGCAACAAGAGTAAGGATTTAGGTGTACGACAAAATATAGTAAAATTGATGGTTGGTGGTTGATGACTAATGGATAATGGACCCTTCGGCGCCGCTCAGGGTAAAAGTAGGAAGTGGGAAGTAGATTTACGAATTAGAGAGTGTTCAGAAAAGTGTGTCAAAGAATTTTTTTTAAACCAAAAAAGAAAAGTAG
>SLKL01000263.1 GCA_007134625.1 Saprospiraceae bacterium | reverse complement strand
TTGCGAGGCTTATAATATTAAGGATGGATTGTTAATAAATTTTGGTGCAGAAAGGTTACAATACCATCGCGTGTTCAAAAAAGATGCTTAATAAGCTGAAACATCTTGTCCATCATGACCATCTTATAAATCATGTTCAGACAACTACCACCAATAAATCAAAACCATCACCTAAATTATAAAATTCACAGTGCAGAGAAATGAGAAAGATAAATATTATAGCGTAAGATGTAGGTTAGTTTTCTTCAGCTATAGAATAAAGGTCATTACTTAAGACTGTTTCGGATTTTCAAAATTGTTTCTAGCCCAAGCCTAATGATTACTCAATAAACCGCCACTTCCCTATACTCCGGCGTAACTACCCCTCTAATCATACCGTTGGTATTGAATGGCATGGTGTAATTTCCGTCTTTATCCACTGCGATCAAACCACCGGAGCCGCCGGCTTCTTTTAATTTGTGGTGGATTATTTCATTGGCTGCGGTTTCTAAAGTAGTGACTTGATACTTTAGTTTGGCATTGAGGTCATGGGCTACTGTGTAGCGGATAAAAAACTCACCGTGTCCTGTACAACTTACCGCACATCCATTGTTGTCAGCATAGGTGCCGGCTCCAATAATCGGAGAGTCCCCTACCCTGCCAAAACGCTTATTGGTCATTCCTCCAGTTGAGGTGCCGGCTGCTAGATTGCCGTATCTGTCCAAGGCTACTGCACCAACCGTTCCCCTATTGTCCTCCGGTGAGGGATTAGCTTCCTGCACCCGCATGAGTGCGTCAAATCTTTCCTGAGTGTAGAAATGAGAGGGATCAACAATTTCACAACCTACTGATGCAGCGAATTGCTCAGCTCCTGCGCCTACCATAAAAACGTGAGGGGATTGTTCCATAACTTTCCGGGCTGCAGTGATGGGATTTTTAACTGTGGTTACTCCACCCACGGCACCGGCATTCATAGTTTTGCCATCCATTATACTCGCATCGAGTTCATTTGTGCCTTCAGCCGTAAAAACTGAACCCTTGCCTGCATTGAGAAAAGGTTGATCTTCCAAAAAAATAATGGCTTTTTCCACGGCATCCATAGCTGAGCCTCCACTGGATAAAATCTCCTCACCAATACTCAGTGCTTCCTCTACAGCATCAAGATATTCCTGCTCCCTTCCTTCCGGTAATTGATCAGGATGAAAAACACCTGCTCCACCGTGAACTAAAAAAACAAATTCAGGACGCTCAACCTTTTCCTGATGTGATTTTCTTTCTGCATCTGCACAGGATGAAAAAAGCACAAAGCATACAATTAATGTATAAGCAAGAAAGTGATAAAGTGAACTAAGCCTCTTCATAAGCAATGTTTTCATTTAAAAATTGAATGAGGTCTTTTCTCCGAAATATAACTTCTTCCAGCCTATTTCTATCCAAAAAAAGACCCTTAATCATAGCATTCCATTTGTCATCAGTATAGGATGCAATTTTACCCAAAGTTACAAAAATTAAAACATGCCAAAATGGAGACCAGAAAATAAGCAAGCCAATTACAAATAATGTATATAAAAATGCAGTGAGAACTGCTTTAACGCTTACATAAAACTCAACATTGGGTGTTTTTTTCTCACTGATAAAATCTGCAAGGCGATAAGGTATTTTATTTAACTCGAATATAAATTTTAGTACTAAACCCAAAGTCAACAACCAAAGGTAATCCCACCAATTTAGCCCGGTTAAGTTTTTTAGCTGATTGTCCGATAAATCAATCTTATCCAGACTTTTTGAATAATCATTAGCTATTTTTTTCAACTCGCTTTTCTCATCCTGTCCCATCTTGTTTATCCAATTTGACGCAGTTTTATACTTTGAGAAAAGATTTCCGCGATAATTAACAGTCTTTAGCGCAGCTAAATCCCCGAGAGGACCCCATATTTGATCCATCAGCTCAAGGTCTTCATCACTTTCAATGTGCACTATGCACTCCTGCAAAGCATCTTCAAGGTCCTGAGTCAATCCTTTGATGACTGTTCTCGGGCTTTCCTTATACGCTGAGAAATACTCAGCCATGGGAATGGCCTTACCAATTTGCAGCATAATATCTGTACCGGCTTTGGTGTGGTCTTCATAATTCACACCTACAGGGTGGATTACTAAAGGCAATTCAGGATCTTTCTCCATTGTTCCCATAGCCAGTTTAGCCGCTCCTTGTTGAACTGGCCGCAGGCGCTTGACCCATTGCATACTTCCCTCGCAAAAAATGAGCAATTTAGCGCCCGACATCAGTTTTTCATGACATTTATCGAAAGATGATTTGTTGTTTCTCAAGCTGCTGAATCCATCCTTAAACCTAAAAACGGGTACCTGATTGGTTGCATCAAAAAACCACCTGAATGATTTCACAAATACATCCCCCCTTGTAATAAAATGTACGTCAAAAGGACATTCGGTTGCAATTAAAGTGGGCTCGATAAATGCAGATGGATGATTCACTGCAAAAATTGCCGGTTTACTTCTATCTACATTATCAAGACCCTCTACCTCAATTTTGCTGAAGTAATGATAGTAGCCTGCTTTTACCCAAATTTTTAAAATACGATAAATCAATCTCTTTCCTTTTTAAGCTAATTCAAGTCACAAAGCTAATGTTTTTTTAAGGTTTATTGATTGATGCCTAATTTCGATTAAAGGTCTTCCTACAAAAAAATGTAAAACTACTTTTTGAGAAAATCATGAACAACCTACAAAAGAAATAATAAGCTGATACTATTATTATCGATAAGTATATTTTTGCCCTTTTTGCTCCCAAACGCTTGCGGAAGGACAGCTTAAGCAGGAATCAGGTGAAAAACTTACTGTACCAAGCTATTTTTTGAAGCCCTAACAGGCTACATCAAGAAAAAGAAACGAAGCATAGAGAGGATTTCCAACTTGCTCCCAACCAATTGTAGGGCGAGTTCACTGATAATTATTTATGCTAGTTAGAATAATCGAATTCAGGTTTTTGGTTTTAAGAAGAGATAAAACTCTGGAAGTTTAACCAAACAAAGTCGCCCGCCCATATACGCTACAAATAGGGCATTTCACAGGGTCATGCCCTCTCGCAGGACAATGCTCCCTACCAAAATAGATAATTTTGAGGTGCATGTCATTCCAACGATCCATCGGGATGGCCTTTTTGAGATCAGCTTCTGTTTTTGTGACGTTTTTGCCGGTGCTCAATTTCCAGCGATAAGCCAATCTGTGAATGTGTGTATCCACGGGGAAAGCCGGCACTCCGAATGCCTGAGCCATGACCACAGAGGCTGTTTTATGACCAACACCCGGCAATTTCTCTAATGCCTCAAAAGATGCAGGTACTTCCCCCTCGTATTCATTGATCAATATTTCTGAAAGCTTACTAATGGCTTTTGACTTGGACCCCGACAAGCCGCAAGGACGGATAATTTCCTGAATTTTCTCAGTTTCTATTTGTGACATAGCAAAGGGGTTATCTGCCAACTCAAAAAGGAATGGAGTGACCTTGTTTACTCTTTCGTCTGTGCACTGAGCAGAAAGCAGTACAGCTATCAAAAGGGTATAAGCATCTGTGTGGTCAAGCGGGATGTAGGTATCGGGATACAAATCATCCAGGATCTTCATTATGCCTTCAGCTCTTTCTTTTTTTGTCATGGTAAAAATGGAATTGTAATCCGTTGTAAAAACTTTTCTATTTCAAATTCAGTAAAAAATCCATGGTATCCACACCATCAGCATAGTCCATCAATCCAGGTTGTTGCGCTTTTCCGAAACCTACTACCTGAGCCTTGACTTCATCTGTTTTAATAATGGAAGAAACTACACATTGTAGCTCCTCGGATTTCTGATTAACAATGCTAATCACATCGGCTATATTCCGGTAATGTGAATAATGCAAACAGGCTATTCTTGAAATAAAACCAGGTTCTTCAAAAAGTAAAACGTGGTCTCCAACTATCAATTTCTTATTTTCAAGCATAGAGCAGGCAAGATTATACTCGTAATTATTCCGGTATTTCACATGATCGGAAATACCTGCCCAATGTTCTCTGAACAGTTCCATCATAGGAGAAAAGGAATAGCCCTCGGGTACGAACAATGCAGAAACAGATCTGCATCCCAGCCCAAAGTACTGAAAGATATCTTCGCCCAGTCCCAAAAGGTCTTCATCTGTTTCCTTACCTGAAAGAACTGCGATAGAATTCCTGTTTTTCCTGATGATGTGTGGGATATCCCTGAAATAATATTCGAAGTAGCGCGCACTATTGCCTGAGCCCGTAGCAATGGCAGCATCAGGGGATTTAATCTTTTCAACAAAAAATATCTGATCAACAATATCCGGATCCAACTCAGCTAATTTTTCAACTATACAGGGCAAAAGAAATTGATCCTTTGAGGATAGTTTGATCTGCGCTTTATGTCCACTTAGATAGACCGTTAAAAAATCATGGAATCCAACCAAGGGTAAATTACCTGCCATGATCAATCCAATTGATTTTGACTGACGGGCATGCTTCATTTGATAATTACTCAGCCATTTTTCCAGTTTACTTTTTTCCAAAAACTGTTCAGCTATGGACTTTATGGATAAATTGATATTGGCAATCGTAAACCATGGATTTTCCTTTTGGGATTTCAAAGTAGCCAATTCTAATTTTGGAGAGTCATTACGCAGCAACCACTCCCCTGTTTTAGATAAAGCTTCAATTCTTGAATTCAATTCACTCATTTTCTCCCTGATTTTCGTCGGCGTTTTCTATTTCAGATTTTGATCTTTTATAAGCCACGTAGGACCTCCATTTTT
>SLKL01000344.1 GCA_007134625.1 Saprospiraceae bacterium | reverse complement strand
CTGTTTTGTAATGTTCCCCAAAAAGCTGTTATAGAATCCATTGATGCGCCAAGTATTTATGATGTACCTCTTTTTATGCATAAAGAGGGGCTTGATAAAATTGTCATCAGCAGGTTAAACCTAAAGGCTGCCGAAACTCCGGAATTAGGTGCATGGAAGATTTTTCTCAGCAAGCTTAAAAATCCCTTGAATTCCGTAAAGATAGGTCTGATCGGAAAGTACAATGAACTGCAAGATGCCTACAAATCAATTTACGAAGCCTTTATTCATGCAGGTGCAGCAAATGAAACAAAGGTTGAAGTTGTTCCCATTCACTCTGAAGAGATTGAGAACGATAACTTTGATTTTACCAGACTGAATTCATTTCATGGTTTTTTAGTCGCTCCCGGTTTTGGAGAAAGGGGAATAGAAGGAAAGTTGAGGGCGATTGAATTTGCCAGAAAAAATAAGATACCTTTTTTTGGAATATGTCTCGGTATGCAATGTGCTGTTGTTGAATACGCCAGAAATGTCTTAAAAATTGAAGGTGCTTCATCTTCAGAGGTTAATCCGGATACTAAAAACCCCGTGATTCATTTAATGGAGGAGCAAAAGGGAATCTCAATTAAGGGTGGTACTATGCGTCTGGGAGCCTATGATTGCGATTTAGTTGATGATTCAAAAGCTTTTAATTCTTATGGTGAAAAAACTATTAGCGAGCGCCATCGTCATAGATTTGAATTTAATAATAAGTACAGAAAACAATTTGATGAAGGAGGGTTAAAACCAGTTGGGATTCACAAGGAGCTCAATTTGGTGGAAATCGTAGAATTGGATAATCATCCCTGGTTTGTTGGTGTTCAATTTCATCCTGAATTAAAAAGCAGAGTTGAAATTCCGCATCCTTTATTTGTAAGTTTTGTTAAAGCAGCTATAGATTATAAGGCTAATGTATCTTTCTAGATAGGCTATTAAACAATAACTTAAAAACAAGGTAACTATTAATTTGAACTTTTTAAATATTTAAGGATTTTGGATTTTACAGGTAAATTGGTGAACTAAGAACCGAATGACAGGATTACCTAAATTTGTAAATTGAACACCGATTAACGATCAACGATTTACGATTTCAGAAGTGTATTTGTTTTAGAACTATTTCCAAAAATCAGATCAACATTGAACTATATGAACTTCTAAAATTGAATATCGGTGAAATTTGCTTATCTCGGGATAGAATGTAATGTGATCCTCCAAGCAATAAAATCTAAGAAGAATGTATGATTTAAGAATCAGGAATAATAATATTTTAATGCAATGGGGATTTAGTATTCCTAATGCGCCTAAACCATTGGATCTTTATGAATTTTATTACCTTTATCCTTTTATAAACCTTAGGCATAATCTTTTAAGCTATGCTTGATAACGATTCCAGGAGGGCGGCATTTAAATGGTACAGGCGTTTGAAGTTGAATTGGGTTTTTACTACTTCAACATTTGCCGGTAATTTTCTTTTGGCATTGTTTTTCACTTGGCTATTTAGTGAGTTGGGGCATGGAGAGGAGGTTAATTTTGTTTTCTTTATTACCATTTTATCCATTGGTTTATGGGTGACTGAGGCGATTCCTCCATTTGCTGTAGGGATTTTTATCATAGCGATGCTTTCTCTTGGTTTTGGGACTGAATATATTCTTGATGAGAGTGGTCCTATAGATCGGTATCTCGGTGCCTGGACAAGTAATGTTATCTGGCTTTTACTTGGTGGTTTTTTTCTGGCAAAAGGAATGAGTGTAGTTAATCTAGACAGAGCCTTATTCCGTTTTACTATCAATCGTTTTGGTAGCTCTCCGGACAGATTGTTGCTTGGGTTAATGGTGACTACAGCCTTGGGTAGTATGGTTATGTCTAACACTGCAACTACAGCCATGATGGTTTCATCTGTAGTTCCTCTGATTCTAATTCTTGGGAAAGAAAATAACTATTCTAAGGCACTTTTAATTGGCATTCCTGCTGCTGCATCTGTTGGTGGTATTGGTACCATTATTGGGAGTACACCCAATGCTATTGCGGTGGGTGCTTTACAGGAAATCGGAATCAATATAACTTTTGTTGAGTGGATGATAGTTGGTTTCCCTACTGGTATGATATTGGTTTATATTTTTTGGAGGTATTTAAAGAACCACTTTGAAATAAAGGACATAGAGGTGGATTTAAGCAGTCTTAATAAAGATGGGACAAAAACAGACCTGTTTAAAAAGCGTGCAGTCATTTTTACTCTAATCGCTACCATTGGATTATGGCTTACTGAACCTTTACATGGATTGCCGGTCGCGGCCACTTCAGCTACTCCTATGGTCTTGCTCACTTTAACACAAGTGATTACTGCTGATCACGTGAGATCACTTCCCTGGGATACATTAATGTTAGTCGCTGGAGGTCTTGCTATGGGTATCGCTATTGTGGATGTTGGATTAGCCAATATTATAATGTTGTCTATTTATCAGTTACCCTTTCCCATATTTGTTCTTCCGGCTATATTTGCCCTGATCGGGGTTTTGGTAAGTAATGTAATGAGTAATACCGCCGCTGCAGCTATACTGGTGCCTTTGGCTGTAGCATTACCGCTTCCTTATGGTATGGCAGCTCCGGTTATCGTAGCTATAGCTTGTTCGTGCGCTTTGTTACTCCCGGTATCTACTCCAAGTAATGCTATTTCTTTTGGTACCGGTTTGATAGAACAAAAAGAATTCAGAGCCGGTGGTTACTTTTTTATTATAGCCGGTCCGCTAGCTGCAATTGTGTCTGTTCTGTTGTGGGTTACTTTTTATATGTAAAAAGCCGAAATGTAAAGTTATTCACATTCCGGCTTTTGATATTTCTTTTAATTTGAACTTCTAATATTTACCTTGTAATCATAATCTGAACAGTTTCCTCTCCTCCTTTTGTAATTAATCTTACAAAATACTGTCCGGAATTGAAATTACTCAAATTCTCGATTAAAGGAGTACCATTGATCACATTGTGATTGCTTGTTAATAGTTTTCTACCTTGAACATCATATATTTCCAGTTCAACTTTACCTGAGAAATCACCAGGGAACTGAATGTTTAAATACTCAGTTGCAGGGTTAGGAAAAGTAGAGATATTTAAGCCTGAAGCAGTAATTGTTGTATTAGAGTTAATAATATCACCTAAATGCATCCTTATTACCGGAGCTTGCGCATCAGAGAAACCGGTAAAATTTCTGTCATTAGTAAATAAAATTCCATTGTTAATTCTATTGTCATAGCTAACTGAGGGATCAAACGCAATCCTCAAAGAAGGTTCTACACCGTCTTGATCTATCTGAGTAACCAAAAAGTACAATTTGTTTTCCTGCAATGACAAAGGACCCGGTAGCGGGGTTAAATTATCCGGGTCAAGGTAAGAACTGAACGGCAGGTTCAATATTTCACCTTGCCCAACACTACTTAACATTTCAGTATCGATAATGGCTACAGCCTTTTGCGTAAAAGCTGGATGAAAATCAGGTGTAGTTTCAAGAGCGGGTGATATAACTTCAGTAAAGTCATATGAAGGGCCACCATCAGGAACAAACTCAAGTAAATACACTAGTGCTATCTCATTAGTATATTCATCACCTTCAACCCTGAATGCATGACTTGAGCCGTGAAATAAAGTCTCTTCTCCATCTCCCTGAGGTGCGATATAATATGCTGCTCCCCAAAACCAGGAAGGGTCTTGTCTTAAAACGCTATTTTGAAAAGTGGTAATTTCCGGATTATCCAAAGCATACAAGGTCTCTGTTAAAACAAAAGGAAATGAGGCTGTATTTGAACTTGGATCAAAATCCTGCCTGCCAACCGGATCAACCTCGTAATTTACTGCATAGTTTCCTGGCGCCAACTGATTTAGTTCGGGTATAAAACTATCATCGAATATAATAAAACTGTCAGCTGATCTTGGTAAAAAATCAAGCATAAGGTTGTCTGAGTATAAAGTGGTTCCTTCATCTGTATTAATTACTTCAACTGAAACCAGAACAGAGTCTAATGCCTGACCAAAATTTCGAACATTTAATCCGAAAGGTATTTCCAAACCCGCAAATTGGTTAACCGGAGTTGCGAAGCTTACAGATGGATTATAGGGATTGGAAACACCAGTACTTACTTCAGGTAACCTAGTGACAATAACATTATCTATACACCAAAACCAATCCCATGCACCTTCATATTGAAATCTTATCCAAACTTCCGGTTGTCCTCCGGCGAGGTCTGAAATATCTACTCTTGTGATCTCAGGATTTGCAGAGGTGGTATTAACTGGCACCTCATTAACTGTGATATAGTCCCAGGTTTCTCCATCAATACTAATACCCACTCTGTGAGTTTCCTGAAAGCGTCTGAAATAATTTTCAAATTCCAAAAGTAAATCTTCATGCTCTGAAAAATCAATTGGTTCAGCAGTGGTTAAATTGGCTAATTGAGAAGCGGTTTGACCTTCTTCATCAGAGTTAATAAAAGCAAAATTACCGCCAACCGTCGAATTAAATTCCGGACCAAACCCTTGAGAAATCAATGCTTGAGGAAATACATCGGTAATCACAAAAATACCACCGGGAGTACTGCTGCTATTGCTTTCTACCCATTCGTCCGGATCATCAAACGTGTTGCTCCAAATCGCATCAGATTGACGATTGGAGACATTCGATAATCCTTTTTCGCTTGTTTCAAAAGCACTAGGGAGTTCATGTAATTGACTCTCAATCAATCCCTTTTGTTTGGATTTTTTAGATATCTGATCATCCGTTTCTGACTGTGCTGATAATGTCAG
>SLKL01000318.1 GCA_007134625.1 Saprospiraceae bacterium | reverse complement strand
TACGAATTACGAATTACGAAGAGGGAAGCTGGTCTGTCTCGTCTCGTCTCGTCCATAAGACGAGACGAGACGGAATGTAATGAGCTTATTTAATTGAAAATTGAAAATGTCGCAAAGTTCAACTCTCAACTTTCCACATTAACTTTCATATAACTATTATTTTTCAATTCCGGAATCATTTATTTTTTACACTTAACTTTACCTACTGAGTCTTGTTAGACTGATAAAGTGTAAAGTGTAAAAAACTGTCAACCTTATTGAGGCATGGGCAGTGTCATTCGTAATTCGTAATTCTTGCACCTTGAACCTCGTATCTTGAACCTCGTAACTCGTACCTCGTATCTGACAAAAGTTATCTAATTTAGAATACAGCTCGCTGTAAATAGACTGATTTCCACCTTCAACAATATTCCATAAGCATACTTGTATGTAGTAATTTTTCCTACTTAGCTGTATCTTAACATACTAAAGGTTTCAAAACCAACAAATCATCTACCCTTTAGTCAATTTAACAAATTGATCATAGAAAGCACTTCCAATGGAGCAGGTCTGTCCATTTTCCAATACGATTTCTCTGGTACTGTGATCAATCAGGCTGATGTTGTACAGATTAATGGCTTGAAAGCGATTGATTTGAAAAAAATAGGAAGGAAGGCTGTTTAATAATTGAGTAAGGGAGAGGTTGCATTCCTTACTGACATTAGACTTGAGGGTGACTTTTGAGTTGCCTTTTCCCTTTTTACCGGTTTCAATACAGACAATTTCTGCGGGATTGACCATGTAGCCTTTACGTCCGAAATCGATATTGATATAATGATATTTACCCGGTTTATCGTAAATTTTACCCTCCTGAGATTTAGCAAGTAAGGATTCTACAATCTCATTACAATGCTGGATCCATGATGACCAAAAGGGTTTGTTTAGAATATACATTACCTCTTCCTTATGATCATTTAGCAATTTTTTGGCGTATTCGTACTCGGTGTTGGCAGTGACGATGATTACAGGAGGGATAGGGATGGACGCTTTTTTTAAGGAGCTCAACAGATAAAATGCGTTTCCGCCGGGGAGTCCAATATCGAGGAACAACACATCTGCTAAATTTGAATTGATAAGATTATACGCCTCAGAAACATTGGCAGCCTCGCCAACTACTTCAAAATGCCCATCTTCTTGCAGAGCCTTAATAAGCTCTTTACGAGCGATTAGTTCATCTTCTACCACAAGGGCTTTGTATATGGATTCACTGACCATAATTATAGTTTTTTGGAATGCTTATTATTACCCGGGTGCCATGATCTTTTTTTGATGTAGCATCTGATTTTATACAATTATCCTCATAAGTAATTTTTATCGGCAACTCATTATTTTTATTCAGTATATCCAGCATTTCTTCCATGACTTTTGTACTTGATTTTCTCTCAAGCGAAATGGATTCATTGTTTTTATTTCTTCCAATGCCATTATCAAGAATTTCAACAAAAACATTTTCTTCATCCTCTTTAATGGACATTTCCAGTAATCCATAATCTGTATGACCCCTGATACCTTTTTCAATGGCATTTTCTATATGTATTTGGAGGAGTAGATTGGGAATTTTCACTAGATCCAGGGTATTCTCTTCGACTTCAATCTTTTTTCTGTACTCAAAAATATCTCCGAATCGGGTTAGCGCAATACTGACATAATTATCTACTATCTTTAACTCCTTACTCAACTCGTGTGCTTTTTTTTCCACCATCGTATTGTGAAAAAGGAAGTGTACGTTTTCAGCCAGTTTGCCTACTATTGCTGTTGTTTCCGGGTCTTTCCGGTATTTCGATTGAATCCAGTGAAGCACATTGTTGATGAAATGTGGATTGAAGTAATTGGAAAGTGCCTTGACTCGCAATTGATCCATTTGCGCCTGATTTTTTTCTACAATTGCTTTTTTCTCAGCTTCCAGCCTTCGCTGCTTGGTTCTCATTGCATAAATTAATATCAAAACAGCCACACCAAATAGGGTAAGCCCCACAATATGCCACGGATTTTCAAACCAATGATAGGGCACAACTACCATTTTTTCAATATAATGGTTCACCTGATTGTGTTTTATTGCCTCCAGACGAAGGCGGTAAGTTCCGGGAGGTATATAATTGATTAATGCGGACATAGGTCTTGAATCGACTTGATAAAAAGGTTCTTCAGTTTTTCCAAAAAGAGTAACACGAAAATAGACATTGTCTTGCAGCAATGTATTTCCCGTTGCATTCCAATATAGATCCAAAGACCTTGTCCCCCCGGTAAGCGCCATCTTATCTTTTGAAATATCCAGAGAATCATTGCCCGCTACCGCTTTTGTAAGGCTTAGCCTGGTGTCACTGCGATCGAATTCCAGAATATCCAGATCAAATCGCAACGCACCTTCCAAAGTACCCGACCAGACATATCCCCGGCTATCCTGAAGAATAGCATTTTGCTCTGCCGCCAATCCCGGAATATCCCCCTGAAAGCTCAAACTGTGAACCAGGGCTGTTGCTGAGCTTTCAAAATCCTGATCTTTGGGGATGAAGTGCATGGCATAGTCTGAACCGGCAATTATATAATGGTCCACTTCAAGCAGGTTGATGATAAATTGATTCTCCGGTCCGGGCAATGAAATTTTGATCCAATCGTCAAATAAATTTCCATTTTCAATGTCATATAAATGTGGGTCTTTTAAGAAGTAGAGACCTTTATTTCCCCCTGCCCAGAGTTGCTGCGCACTATCAATAATTAAAGCCATGGCACCGTCGCTCAGAGGTTCTATATTGTTCCGATCCCATTTACCGAGCAATTTTTTGTCAAAGCAATAAGCTGCCATGCCCATGGAGGGTCGTCCCATCCATATTCGATCGTATTTATCCTCGTCAAAACAAATGATGTTATAAAAATCCAGGCCTTGATCTTCGCCCACCAAATAATAATCTGACGGATTATCGGGATCGAATTTCATAAAACCCAACTTATGAGTTCCTACCCCCAGATGACCGTCCCTGAGTTTATTTATAAAAAAACCGGTATAAAAAAAATCCCAGGAATAAGGGATATATCTTGTACCATTTTCAATAGCGTGAATGCCTTTCGATCCCTGTTGAAAATAATAAATCCTGCCATTTTTGTCAGTATAACTGCCTGTCAACATTAGCCCCCTTCTCAAATTGGCATCTTCCGGTTCTCTGATCCTTTCGCCATCAAAATAGGCAAACCCACCTTCTCCCTCATAGCCGCCAAACCAGATGTTACCATAACCATCCTCAGCCAACATGTGCATACCGGCAACCATTGGATAGTCCCGGTCAGAGAGGTGCAACATACCATTCTTTCGGTGAATGAGTCCGGAGCCTGAAGAATAGACCTGATCTCCGTTGGGCAGTAGAACCAAGGAATTGTTGGCTGTCCTGTGGATATTCTCCATGTAAATTTCTGCCTCAAGATTTTGATTGAGGGTAACAAAATGATAGCGTGGATGCTGATTGGGTATGGATTCTTTTACCTTGAAAACACGGAAATATCCGGTATCAGACCGAACATCTATTGCACTCAAATTTTCAAAAATTCTGCCATCTGCAGCCTGAAATTGAAATGGATTTAAATTTCCATTTTCATAAATGTACCATCTGCCTGCCACCCAAAAGAATAAAGTGTTGTGGTGTAATAGATATCTTTCTGATTGAACGGAGGTTTTTACTTTCTCAAGTTTTTTACCGGTGGATAAGTCATATTTCTCAATATAATGCCATTGATCTTTAAAGTAAGAGTATAAAAAAAGCATTTGATCATTAAGGAAATTAAATCTTGGTTGATCGATATGATATTCCCGAGTGGGAAATTGGAAAGAGAATTCCGACAGAGTAAAATAATCAGGACTTTTAGGATTAAAAAGATAAACCTGACCATTAGTTTTTTCTAGAAAAACGACCTCATTGAATCCGGGATGGTAAAATGCCATAAACTGATCAGTCGGCAGGTTCTTCCATTCTCCATCATTGGTATGCAGAAGCATCTGATCCTTTCCTCTGAACCAAAACCCATTTTTATCTCCGGCCAATAAACGATAATTTCCACTAATACCCTCTTCCATCAGCACCCAATGATCCCAGTGAAGACCATCAAAGCGACTGAAGCGATCAAAGAGCGAATAAGAAACCCATAGTCTTCCTTCAACATCCAATCCAAGACTTATTACCTGATTGGTAAAAAGCCCGTCATTTTGTGTATGGATTACCTCCACTGCCCGCTGCGACCTGAGCATGTTAAAGCAAACCACTGCTAAGAAAATTACAGACAAAAGCCTTTTCATCGCAATACGAAGTTCGAAAACAAAGCCCTAATATAAAAAAATGTTTTTCTCCGGCGATGAATGACCCCATGAAAACTGCTATTAAAGGCATGAAGTGATGGATTTTGGGGGATGAAAGAGGGTTTTGGGGTTTATAGGTTGAGGAGTTGAGGGGTTTATGGTTGAATAGTCGGATGCGATGCTATCAGGTAAATAGGAGACGAGAATGGACAAATCCTTATCTTTCACCATGGAGGTTGTTATATTTTCTACACAGGAATTCTTTTCTTTCAAAAAAACTGTAATGATAGATTTTAAAATAGGTTCATACCCTCTAAACTAGCTTTTCATACCCTGAAAAAGGGGTTTTCATGGGTTAAAGTAAGTTTCGCAAGGTAATATTTCTAACTTTGGGTCTATTGTACTGCTGCTTCATGAGTTAAAATATTCGCTATGAAAAGGATGAAAAAATTCAATGACCGACCAGGAGATAAATTCAAATGGATTAAATTTTT
>SLKL01000232.1 GCA_007134625.1 Saprospiraceae bacterium | reverse complement strand
CGGGTTCTGCTCATTTCAGACGGGAAAAGTTTGAGCCTAAGGGTGGTCCTGATGGAGGAGATGGAGGTCGCGGTGGTCATATTATCCTAAAGGGTAATAACCAACTCTGGACCTTACTCCATCTTAGGTATAAAAGGCATATTAAAGCTGATCACGGTGAACCTGGCGGGGGATCGAGAAGCACAGGAGCGGATGGAAAAGATGTGATAATAGAAGTGCCATTGGGCACTGTTGCCAAACATGGAGATACAGGGGAGTTTTTAATGGAGATCACTGAACACGGTCAGGAATTGATCTTGCTGGAAGGCGGCAAAGGCGGTCTGGGAAACTGGCATTTCAAATCTTCAACAAACCAAACACCGAGATATGCTCAGCCGGGAATTCCGGGAAAAGAATCTTATGTAGTCTTAGAGCTAAAATTATTGGCTGATGTCGGTCTTGTTGGGTTTCCCAATGCCGGTAAATCGACTTTGTTGTCTGTCTTATCAGCAGCTAAACCCAAGATTGCCAATTATCCGTTCACTACTTTGAAACCCAATTTGGGAATTGTTTTTTATCGCGATAATCGCTCTTTTGTGATGGCTGATATTCCCGGAATTATAGAGGGGGCACACAAAGGAAAAGGTTTGGGTTTGCGTTTTTTACGGCATATAGAGCGGAATTCGTTGCTTCTTTTTTTGGTTCCGGCTGATGTGGAGAGTATCTCAGATGAGTACCGCATTTTATTGAGTGAGCTGGAGAAATACAATCCTGAATTGTTGGACAAGCCCCGGCTTTTGGTGGTATCCAAAGCTGATTTACTTGATGATGAGTTGAAAAAGTGGGTGTCGGATGATATTCCGAAAGACCTTCCGCACCTATTTATTTCTTCTGTTGCGCATATAGGGCTGGACGAGCTTAAAGACCGGATCTGGAAATTACTTAATGATTAAGTTCTATCTCGATGAATTTTGTCTCATTTCGGTAAAGCGTTTTGAGGTGGAAATGGTAAATAAGCTAAACAATAGTCTTTTTCGTTAAACTGTTTACTTTTGCAAATCTTTATTTCAAATTCAATTTTTAAAAGGAGAAAGTAGTCGATGGATGTAGTCATAATGGTTTCCCAATTGATCCTGAGTTTAGCAATATTAGTGGTATTGCATGAAGCGGGTCATTTTATCCCTGCCAAGTTATTTAAAACAAGGGTAGAAAAGTTTTATCTCTTTTTTGATCCCTGGTTTTCACTTTTTAAGTTCAAAAAAGGTGATACTGAATACGGAATCGGTTGGCTGCCACTCGGGGGCTATGTCAAGATATCCGGTATGATAGATGAGAGTATGGACAAGGAGCAAATGAAAAAGCCGCCTCAGTCCTGGGAATTCAGATCAAAACCGGCCTGGCAACGATTGATCATTATGTTGGGTGGAGTTTTTGTCAATTTCATCCTCGGTTTTTTTATCCTGGCTATGTTGTTGTTTGCAAAAGGAGAAACCTATCTGCCTAATGATTCAGTTGAGTTTGGAATCTACGCTGATAGTATAGGTGTGGAAATGGGGCTGAAAACAGGAGATCATATTGTGGCAATAGGAGATCAGCCTTTTGATCGATTCAATGAAAGGGAGGTTATCAGGGGTATAGTTATTAATGGAGCAAGAGAGATAACTGTCCGTAGGGATGGAAGGGAAGTAGTAGTTCCGGTTGAGGATAGATTTGTCAGATTGCTTTCCAGTCACAGTTTCAGGAATCAGAGTTTGTTCATGCCACGTTTTCCATTCAAAGTGGCTCAAATACAGCCTGGAGGTCCCGCTGAGCAGGCAGGAATGCGCGATGGAGATGAAGTCCTCAATTTTGATGGCAGACAAATCCGCTTTTTTGATGAGTTCAGAGAACTGGCTCAGGAAAATGCCGGTCGAGAAGTACAGCTTGATTTAAAGAGAGGTGATGGGTCAATTACAAGTCTTAGGGTACAACTTGATGAAGAGGGCAGAATTGGCGTCTTCCCATTTCCACCAGAATACTTTTTTGAAACTGCAACTCAGGAGTACGGCTTTTTCGAATCCCTTCCATTAGGTGTTGTTCGCGGTACGACTTTTCTTACGGATCAATTCAAAGCATTTGGTCAGATGTTTACAGGAGATATCAAGGCAAGTGAAAGTCTCGGTGGCTTCGGTACTATCACCAGCTTATTTCCTACAACATGGAATTGGGCTGATTTCTGGAGGGTGACTGCGATCTTGTCGCTCATTCTTGGATTTATGAATTTACTCCCCATACCTGCGCTCGATGGGGGTCATGTAATGTTCCTCATCTGGGAGGTGGTAACAGGCAAAAAGCCAAGTGATAAATTCATGGAGTACGCCACTATTATTGGCTTCCTAATTGTAATCGCTCTTGTCCTTTATGCCAATGGTTTGGATGTGATGCGATGGCTAGGGGGTTGATTTAATGGATAATGGATAATTGACCCTTCGGCTTCGCTCAGGGCAGGTAATGGATAATGGATAATTTGTTAATGCATACTTAAAAACACAAAGCAGCCAGAAACCAGAAACCAGAAACCAGCAGCCAGAAGCCAGAAACCAATGGCCAAGAGCTATTCAAGCCGGAGGAAGAATTTGAAAAAAGGCATCAACTTGGGTAAGTTCTCAATTAACTAGTATCCCATTAAAAAATAAAACTATCAATTTTTTTACAATACTATTGGAGAATTGATTTTTTAATTAAATTTGCAGCCCCAAAGGAGGGAAAGCTTATTTGACATATTAGCCAGAGTGGCGGAACTGGTAGACGCGCTGGATTCAAAATCCAGTGAAGGCAACTTCGTGTGGGTTCGAGTCCCACCTCTGGTACAATTTATTCCTCTATAATTTACACCTCATCATCTTGTTGAAAGACAGTATTTTGTCTTTCAGAGGGCTTCCAATTAAAAATCTTTAAGCTTGAGTTTCTTTTTTATGTGAAACAGTTTTTAGTGTTTAGTTTTAACTTTGAATGCTAAAGCACCGCATGGTTCGAATCGCTCTTCACAGCGCATCACATTACTGGGCATTGTCCTTCGACTGTGAGCCCGAGAAGTGCTTAGTTTTTAGTCGTAAATCTCGACAATCCACTACTTTTTATTCCGTGTCTTCTACGAGACAGGCCTGCGTCTATGGACGAGATAAACAATTTTCAATTAATCTTGAATCTTTTTCTCCGGAAAATACTTTTTAATCACTTCATTTCTAAATTTGAAGATCCCATCAACCTTGTTGGATATAAACCGACCAAGCAAAAGGCTTCCAATGGGTTCAGCCGGTAAGCGATAATGAAGTAAGTCTGTCATTAACACACCTCCGTCTCTTTCTTCAAAGTGGTGTTCGTGATGCCACATGGTGTAGGGACCCACGCGTTGCTCATCTACAAAAAACTTTTTGGGTTGGATGTGGGTAATCTCCGTTACCCAGGTAGTAGGTATTCTTAGTATAGGGCTTACCTTGTATTCTATCATCATGCCTTCATACATCTCCTTGCCCGAGATGTCACTGATGATTTCAAATTTCATATCTTTTGGAGTGATGTTATCCAGATTCTCAGGTCGGGAAAAAAATTCCCAGACACTATCTAAATCGGCCGGGATGAATGCCTGCCACTCTTTTCTATATACGCTCATAATTTATCCTTTTTACAGAAAGCAATAGGCTGAACATTTTGTTTAAGAATATTGAAAAAATTTAGCTAAAAAGTTAAACAAAAGTATTTAGCTTAAAGTTATGACTTGACTATAATTTGAAATGAATAACTTTTCCTAATTCTTTTTATTTCTGAGTATAACAAATTGAATTTTTTATTAATATGAAGGTTTATGTATTAACAACTGATTAGGAAAAGTTTTACACTTAAAATAAACATAGCTGCAAACACAGCATTACCTTTGTGACGTTTTTATGACAATAATTTGAAAAAATTGTTATTCTGGTGATTTATTAAAAATAATATGAAAAAGCTCATTAAAAAATTTAACTTCAGTGCATTAGTTCTTGTTCTAATGTTTTCATTGATCCATAATTTAGAAGCCCAACGACCTACCTCTTTCAATGGTGAGGTATCGGGAAGGATTCTGGATGATAGCAATCGTGAAGCTGTTGGTTTTGCCACTGTTTCCGTAATTGAAGTAGAAAGTGGTGAATTGAAAACAGGGGGTATTTCAGAAATGAATGGTAATTTTTTCATTGAGCGTATTCCCGCCGGTGAATACAAATTGCGTATAAATTACATTGGTTATGAAGCCTATGAAACTTCATCATTTGTCTTAAATCCGGCCAATAGGTCTGCTTTTTTTCAAACAATAAGGTTGATTCCGGCAAGTCAGGAATTGGATGAAGTTGTTGTAAGTGAGCAAAGAAGTAGTTTTGAAACGAGAATCGACAGAAGGATTTTCAATGTGGAAAATGATATTGTAACGGATGGAGGAACAGCATTAGAGGTGTTGTCTAATGTGCCTTCAGTTGAGGTGGACTTAGATGACAATATCTCCTTAAGAGGCGATGACAATGTCACCATCCTTATTGATGGTCGACCATCAACTTTTTCATCTGCCGAGGTACTGAGACAGATTCCGGGAAATTCTATTGAGCGAATTGAGCTGATTACTAACCCTTCAGCAAGATTTGATCCAGAGGGAATGGCAGGTATCATTAATATTATCCTTAAAAGGGACTCTAATTTCGGATTCAATGGAAATGCTACCTTAAGTTATGGGCGAGGAAAAACTGATAAATACTCAGGATCACTGGGATTGAATATGAGGAATTCTAATTTCAATATTTTTGGAAATTACTCTTACAATAATCGGGATGGTTACTCT
>SLKL01000247.1 GCA_007134625.1 Saprospiraceae bacterium | reverse complement strand
TTGAAACTGAAGAAGCAGTATTGGAAGAGGTTATTGACAGCGGTGAAATCGCTGAACTTATAGTTTATAATGATGATCACAACACCTTTGATTGGGTGATTAAGTGTTTTGTAGAAATTCTTCAACATTCAGCGGAGCAGGCTGAGCAGTTGTCCCTGATTGTCCATTACAAAGGTAAAGCAACTGTAAAAACAGCACCCTTCTCAGTACTCCGACCCTTGCGAAATGCTTTGGTGGATAGAGGTCTATCCGCTGTCATTGAATCGCTTCAGGATTGATCGTTTTTCCCCACCCTCTGGATTGCCCACCTGATGGTATTCTGGCATTTGGTGGGAATTTAAGTCCGGAAGTTCTTGAGTTTACTTATTCCTTTGGAATTTTTCCCTGGTATTCAGAAGGAGATCCGATTTTGTGGTGGTTCCCCAATCCCCGAATGGTACTCAAACCGCATGAAATCCGAATAAGCAAAAGCATGAGAACTTATTTCAATGGACAGAAATTCAGCTTTACTTTAGATGAGAATTTCAATGAAGTTATTCAAGCCTGTAAGACTATTAACCGACCCGGTCAGGATGGAACCTGGATAAATGACGAATTGATGAATTCTTTCCTTGAGTTACACAAGAGAGGTATGGCTCATTCAGTGGAAGTTTGGGACAATGGTAAATTGGTAGGAGGATTATACGGCATGGCAGTAGGCAAAATATTTTTCGGGGAGTCCATGTTTTCCCTAAAACCCAATGCCTCAAAATTTGCGCTGATCGTATTGGCAAAAATACTCCATAAAAAGGGGTATGACTTGATCGATTGCCAACAGGAAACTGACCACCTTGCCAGTATGGGAGCCAAACCCATTAAAGCTTCAGAGTTTTACGCTATGATAAAAGAGAACCTTTTACATTCAAAGAAGCACAAACACAGTTGGTCAGGCTGGGCGAGTCTTTTGTAAGTTTTTATTTCAATTTTTCAAACCCAGTCCACCCCTCACCATTCCAACTTTACAAACTTTGAGAACCCTTCGACTCCGGTATTAGGGTAAATTGAAAATGTGAACTCTCATGAATTGTATTAAGCTCTCATGATTTTGGTTGACAACTTTGTTGTGACTTTTAACTAAAATGTGGAAAACACTAAGTTAAAAAGATCACTCAAGGTTTTTGTTAAAAGAATCAATAATTACCAGCCCTTATTTCTTCAGCCCTGTCCTTAATGACATCCACCACTAGTGGATCCAATAGCGTTGACGTATCTCCGAGGTTGGAGGTATCTCCTTCTGCGATTTTTCTCAAAATCCTCCTCATGATTTTACCGGACCTCGTTTTGGGTAAACCCGGTGTAAACTGCACCACTTCAGGTTTGGCTATTTTTCCGATTTCATCTACTACTGACTGAATAATTTCAGCCCTAAGTGATTCGGGGTCTTCTATCTGCTCTTTTAAGGTCACGTAGGCATATATGGCCTGTCCTTTTATCTCATGCGGGAAGCCCACTACTGCGGATTCAGCTACCTTATTATTGGTATTGATGGCATTTTCTATTTCTGCCGTACCAAAACGATGACCTGAAACATTGATAACATCATCTACCCGTCCGATAATGCGGTACATACCGTTTTTATCCCTTTTGGCACCGTCACCGGTAAAATAGTAACCTTTATAGTGAGAAAAATAAGTCAATTTACATCTTTCGTGATCGCCATAAGTAGTCCGTAAAATTGAAGGCCATGGGAATTTCACACACAGATAGCCCTCTTTTTAATTTTCTGTAATCTCGTTGCCATCTGCATCTAAAAGCACGGGTTGTATCCCGGGTAAAGGGTAGCCGGCATGGCTCGCTCTCATTGGAGAATGCGCACCGAGTCCGCTAATCATTATCCCTCCGGTTTCAGTTTGCCACCAGGTATCTACTATTGGACACTTGCTTTTTCCTACCAATTGATAGTACCAGTTCCAGGCTTCCTCGTTTATGGGTTCTCCTACAGTACCCAAGACCTTAAGCGAATCCAGGCTGTAACTCAACACGTGGTCTTCTCCATGTGCCATTAAAGCCCTGATGGCTGTTGGTGCGGTGTAAAACTGATTCACGCCATGCTTATCACAAACCTGCCAGAATCTTCCCGGACTTGGGAAGGTCGGAATTCCTTCGAACATCATGGTGGTTGCACCATTCAATAGTGGCCCGTAAACGATGTAGGTATGACCGGTAATCCAGCCGATATCGGCTGTACACCAGTAAACATCAGATTCCTGATACTGGAAGACATTTTTGAAGGAATATCCCGCATATACCATGTATCCCCCGCAGGTATGAACTACTCCTTTAGGTTTTCCGGTGGAGCCGGATGTGTATAATATGAAAAGCAAGTCCTCTGTATCCATCTCCTCTGCAGGGCAGGTTTTTCCTACTGTCTCTATTTCTTCATGCAGCCATACGTCTCTTCCTTCTTCCATATTAACATCCCAGTTGGTGCGCTCCGATACGATTACTTTCTCTACAGAATCACATTGTTTTAGCGCTTCGTCCACTATTCTTTTCACCGGAATCTCTTTAGTTCCGCGGAATAGACCGTCACTGGTCAGGACAAATTTTGCACTTGCATCATTGATTCTGTCTGCCAGTGCACTAGCACTAAAACCGGCAAAAACCACTGAATGCACCGCACCTATGCGGGCGCAAGCGAGGGTAGCGATGGCGAGATCGGGTATCATGGGCATGTATAAGGCTATACGATCGCCTTTTTGGGCACCGTGTTTTTTAAGCACATTCGCATATTGACAAACTTTTTCATGCAGTTCCCGATAGGTAAGTCTGACCACACGTTCTTTGGGGTCGTTGGGTTCCCATATAATGGCCAGCTTATTGCCCCTTTCTTTAAGGTGCCGATCGAGGCAGTTTTCTGTTATGTTCAATTTGGCATTGGTAAACCAGTTGATATTGGGTTCATCGAAATTCCATTTGACTACCTTATCCCACTTTTTTCTCCACTGAAAATGATCAGCAATGTCAGCCCAGAAACCTTCGGGGTCTTCTACACTTTTTTGATAGGTTTTCTTATAATCTTCAATCGAGTTAATTCTAAAATCCATGTTTATCGGTTTTTGTTGGAATCTTTCTAATGCAGGAGCTCAAGTCTTGAAAAATCTTGTTTGCGATGACCGCAAAAGTAATCTGCAATAAATTCAAAGATATTGTTTCTTTGATAAAAATGGAAAAACAGCCGGAAAATAATGGAAAAAGTCAATTAAATTGATCAGACCCAATAGGTCTTAATCCAGAAGAGGATATCGCTCCTCCTCATAATGGCATAGACTATCAGGCCAATGAATGCGAACAATAAGATCATCTTGAAGTTACGGCTATCCCTCTTGTAGCGTTCCCTTCTGCTCAGCCGGCGGTGTTTTGATGAAAAAGACATATGATCGTTGTTTTATAAGCGGAATGTACTTAAATGAAAATTAGTTCCGCAAAATGAGCCGCAAAGGTAGGGAGAAAAAGTTATTGGGTGTATGGGTTGGGTGGGAGGAATGTATGACAAAATGCAAGAAAGTTTGGAAGAAGGAAGTTAATTGAAAGTTGAAAGTTGAAAGTTGAAAATGTTTTGATCGTCCGTAAAGTTGGATTATCTCGTAAAGGAAGAGGGAAGTAGGAAGTAGGAAGAAGGAAGTAGGAAGAAGGGAGTAGGGAGAGGGAAGTAGGGAATTTGAAATTACGAATTACGAATTACAAGGTACGAGATACGAGGTGCAATACTTGTTTTGTTTAGAAACGGAATGAAATGGAAGTGGATTGACGAGACGAATTACGAAGTAGGGAGTGGGAAAGGGGGAGGGGGAGAAGTTTGTTTAAGGTTAAAGAGCGATGCCCTGAGCGACAGTCGAAGGGTGTAATGTTTAAGGGGTTTTAAATTGAACTTCTAGTAGCCAGTAGCCTTAAGGGCACGGAATGAAATGGAGTGAGCTGACGAGAAAGTAGGAAGTTTGTTTAGGGTTGAAGAGCGATGCCCTGCGATGTAGTGCGATGTGGTGAGCATTTCGACAATGCTCAATAACCTCCTGCCGAACCAAGCCTGCCGAACTAAGCGCAGCAATAGCGGAGGCGAAGGGCGATGCCCTGAGCGCAGAGATAGCGAAGTCGAAGGGTGTAAAGTTTAAAGGTTTTTTATTGAACAGGGTTGATGTTTATAGGATGTATCAATATTTTTTGGTGATTTGTGGTTCGATTGGAAACCAGGAACAAGGATATAGGAGAGTGCTCTTAATCCTCTTAGTGACCCTTAATTTCTTGTAACTATTTACGACCTTAGATATCGCATAAATTTTGTCATCTCGTCTTAGGTGGAAGTTATAATTCAATTCACGTGATATGCTTGCGCCATAGAAAGCGTGATTATTGTTTAAAATTTGAACGTTATTTTGAGGGTTTATTAATTCATAATCCGTATGCGCTATTCCAATTTCATATTTTACTTGCATTCGTTTCTGAACCATTGTTTCTTCCAATGTCCAAAATATTAAGACTGCTGAGATTATAATTATTCGGTTCATATTTATTGCATTACGGTTGGCGTGTATGTGCAGTAGCGGATTAGAAGCACTTTCCTGTCCGCTTAGCACAAAGATAATTAAAAGTAATGACCTTCGATTTACCACTTCACCCGCTATTTCTCATACACGCTGTGTGTGCCACGAATGGCCAACGTTCCAACAAATATAGCTAATTGTTGGGATAGTAAGGAAGCTGAAAACAGCTTTCATTAGCTAATGGAGTATGACTGAGCGCTCCCGGAGGGTCGATGCCCAAAGGTGGCATCGAAGCGAAGGAACCGCGAAGCGGATGGGAAGGGCTGTA
>SLKL01000437.1 GCA_007134625.1 Saprospiraceae bacterium | reverse complement strand
GCTACGTATAGAACGTCCTCAAAGACATCCATATCAGTTACATTTGATGAATAAGGACTGTTGGGATAAAATTTTGAACAATCCCTGTCAATACTCCGTGCATACCTCAAGTCATTAAATTCATCTGCCACAAACATCCAACCATCGGATTTTATCTCAATATTATTAATTACATTGATACAACCGGATGAAACTTCTGTTAGCTCACCATCAGGAGAGAAAATCATTGCCCTTCCCCTACTGCATCCTTCCAGGCAATTCCATCCTACTACTAAATGATTTTGAGTGACATTGAAAAACCTCGGACTGTAGCCCGGTTCAGTTAAATAAAGTACTGCATCTTCTCCATCATACTGATAAACGTCTTCATCGACAGCGAAATACAAGACATCCTGATAGACAACATTAGAAATCGATAAATAATTATTAGAGGGAAGACCAGACTGTTCGCCAATTTTTTCCCATGCTGTAAAATTCTGGTGATTGAAATTATTGACGGGAGCTCGATAAAGTCCATTAGATGTGGACATGTAATAACTATCCTTCCATTGAGACAATTGAAATACTTCTGAATTAGTGATGATTGTAAAACCAAAAGACATGCTTTCCAAATCATACTGTACCAATCCAAAATTACAGCTAAAGTAGATGTTATTGTCTTCCCCGAAACTTACTTCATTAATATTCCTCTCTCCGGCGATTATATTGCTGGTTTTAATATCAGTGAGATTTACAATTCTGTCTTTAAATATGAGGTCAATATTAGCATTGCGGTAAACCAGCACCAAAACCTCCCATTTCTCATTATATCTGATGATAAAGGGTTCTGCATCGCTTAATCCTTCAACACGCGTAATGAATTCAAACTCCCAAATATTCTCGGCAGGCACCTTCATTAATCCGTATCGTGCTGCGTAATATACATCATCTCCTATGATAGCTACATCTTTTCCTACATTAAATGGCAAGTGAGACTTCCATCCTCCAATAGGAATTTCCTGCTGTGCTGTTAGTTGCAACTGAAGACCAAACAGGAAAACCACCAAAGCAATAAAATTGATAAAAAATGCGTGCATCTAAGCTCTTTTAAATCCAGAAAGTAAAATTTGTAAAACCAACAAATAATTGAATAATGAACGGAAAATTAAGTACTGCATTACGCTTATGATAAAATTAACGATCTCTGTTTCTCTTACGAATGCGTCCAATCCATTTATTTTGAAATTTACCCGCTACACCTTTCCACCTTATCCAGTACAAACTTACCCATCCATATACCAATGTAGTGAAAAAACTAAACAAACTGTACATGACTGCAACCAAGGCCATTTCCTGTGAACCCAAAAGAGACATAGCAACAAATATGGCCAAGGCACTATTTTGCAAACCTACCTCAATTCCTATAGTCACTTTTTCTTTAGAATTCAGACCGAAATAGTTAGATATAAAAACACCGCCAAAAAATCCGCCCAAATTCAAACTGAAGGCTGCCAGAAAAAGTAAAGGCTCACTGAATATGCTGATGGAGTCATCCCCCTCAGAGGCAATAAAAACGCCCAGAAAAACAATCAGTAAAATAGCAGTCATTATGTATTTCAAAGCTGATTGAATGCGCTGCATAGCATTTTCAAAAAAGTGGTTGAGTGCAACACCAATTGCTACTGGCAGAATTACAGTCTTTCCTATTTCCTCCAGTGTATTGTACCACGGCAACTCTATAGTAGTAACCTCGCTTATAAAAATAGCCTGCCCCAGACTAACAAAAAGAGGTACTGTAAATAAAATAAGCAAACTATTAACCGCAGTCATGCTTACAGAAAGGGCTACCCTTCCATTGAGAATGTAAGTAATCAAATTGGAGGCTGTCCCTCCCGGACAAGCCGCCAGTATAATAATACCCACCTTGAAGACAGGATCAACGGGCCAGATGAAGGCCATCAAAAAAGCAAATGCCGGAAGAAAAATCATCTGTCCTCCAAGTCCAACTGAAATGGCTTTGGGTTGCCTGAAAATATTGGTAAAATTCTCTAGTTTCAGACCGGTTCCAATCCCCAGCATAATGAGAAAAATAGCCAATGGCAAAATGTCATCTGAAAACAATTCGGGACTAAACATGGAAAAAATTATAAATACTATTCAGCATCTTGAAATGCGCCGCGAATATACAAACGGATTTTTTGTCGAATAGTTATCTGAAAAGCTTAGTTAGATAATAGTAATAAATGAGTCCACTCCAAAAACCCCTTTCTATTACAAATTGCTGCAATCCCCAACTCGTTGGGGATGAATTTTTCGCTCATTTTCATGACGAAAAGGGTTTTCGGAGTTGACTCATAAATTTTTATTCCCTCCGTAATCCACCCAACCAAAACTGACCATTCTTGTTGAATTTATCATGGAAATAAAAATATCCAATTTCGACAAAATGGATCGACTGTATCGCACGCAGTTGGTCAATTCCCTGTGGGGCTTTCGTCCGCTGACGCTAGTAGGGACAACAGACAAATTAGAAAACCCCAACCTGACCATTGTAAATAACATATTACACATTGGAGCCAATCCGCCACTCGCAGGAATTTTATTTCGGCCACCGGTTGTAGAGAGACACAGCCTGGAAAATATACTGGAAACTGGTTTTTTCAGCCTGAACCACATCACCAATTCTTTTTATAGAAAAGCTCACCAAACCTCAGCAAAATATGACCGGGCCCAATCTGAATTTGAAGCCACGGGTTTAGAAGCGGAGTACAAAGACGGGATAACTGTCCCTTTCGTAAAAGAAAGTCCAGTCAAAGTTTTACTGGAATATACAGATCGAAAGGAAATTGAATTAAATGGAACAGTATTGGTCATTGGAAAAGTAATTGAGATTTTTCTCGATGAGAAAATTTTAAATAAAGATGGATTTATCGCACACGAAAAAGCAGGAGTAATAACCGGCGCAGGACTTGATGCCTATTATGAAACCAATCTCCTCCATAGATTGAAATATGCCCGACCGAACCAACCACCACAAGAGTTATGAAATTAAACGAAAGAGATACCGACAGAATAATAGAAATGGCATGGGAGGACAGAACACCCTTTGATGCCATAGATAGTCAGTTTGGATTAAGTGAAAAAGAGGTCATCAAGCTGATGCGCAGGGAAATAAAACCCTCCTCATTCAAGCGATGGAGAAAGCGAGTAAGTGGAAGAAGTACCAAACACAGAAAAATGAGCCCCGACACCGAACTCAGATTCAAATGTTCACGGCAAAAGCATATTTCAGGGAATAAAGTGACCTGAAATCAAAACCTCGATGTAGTGTAACTATTTAGCAGTTGACCCTGAAAATGTAATAGGTCGTAAAAAGTTACTAATGTTTAATGTTTAATTGTTCGTATGGTTCAAAACCAATAAAACATCTAAAATCGCCTCGTCGGTGTTCGGTGTTCAAATAAGATGTGATTTAAAGGTATGGTTCTAAATCAATACCACTTCTAAAATCGCATATCGTTAATCGGTGTTCGGTGTTCAATTTAGATGTTTATGTTTGTAACTATTTAGTAGATGACCCTGAAAGGGTCTTACATTAATAACCACGGGCATCTCCCGTGGTTATTAATCTGAAAATCTCACAAATTTTGGCGGGATTTCATGCTTTTAGCTTGATCAAGATTTGCAATAGAAAAGCAAAAATCGTGACAAAATTTATGCGATATCTAAGGTCGTAAATAGTTATGATATAGTTATACATGGATGAAAATCATGACACAATTCAAAAGGATTTTAAAAAAAAGATGTGACTAGACGAACTACAAAACCTATCGGTATGTTATTTTAGTGTTACTTTTAAAATATACCATTATGGCAAAATCAATCTCGTTAAAAATAGATGAAAAAATCCTAAAAGATGCCGAAAGCGAGGTATCCCGACTAGGGGTGTCAAGAAATAGATACATCAATGATGCGGTGGCTGCTTACAATAAAACCCAGAAAAGAGCTTCGCTTGATGCGCAGGTAAGAAAAGAAATCAAACTAATCCAAGAGAGTAGTATGGAGGTTTTGGCAGAATTCGAAGCATTAGACGACGATTATGAAGCAATTTGAACTCTGGCTTGCGGACCTTAATCCCAGCTTCGGTACTGAACCCGGAAAAATAAGACCTGTTCTAATAATTCAGAACAACACCATTATTGATGGAGGTCATAATTCAACACTTATCTGTCCATTAACCTCCAAGATCAGAGAAAATACTCGTGTTTTAAGGATTAGAATAGATGCATCAGTAAACGATGTCCTTAAAGATTCAGATATTATGATTGACCAAATCAGGTCAATTGACAATCGGAGATTGGTTAGAAAAATTGGGTACTTAGACGATGCTACCATAAGCCGAGTCAAGCAGAGTTTGCTTTATGTTCTGGATTTAATGGATTGAAGGCTTTATTTAGTTCGAAAGTTGAAAAGTTAAAAAGTTGAAAGTTTGCCTGTCTCTTAGGTACACGGAATGGAATGGACAGACGAGAAAAGTTACCCTTTGTTCAAAATCATGATGTATTAGACTTTTGTAAAAACGTTGTCGATAGCCCGTGGTTGTTAATCTCTTAATCCAACAAATTCGCGCGTTTGGCTTGATCGAGATTTGGCGGAATTTCATGCTTTTAGCTTGATCGAGATTTGCTTTTGAATGCAAAATTAGCTTGTCACGCAGATAGGCGAGATGACAAAATTAATTGGACGCCCAATATGCTAAATTTTTTGTAACTATTTAGTAGATGACCCTGAAAATGTCATAGGTCGTAAAAAGTTACTAATGTTTAATGTTTAATTGTTCGTATGGTTCTAAACCAATAAAACATCTAAAATCGCCTCGTCGGTGTTCGGTGTTCAAAT
>SLKL01000304.1 GCA_007134625.1 Saprospiraceae bacterium | reverse complement strand
TTTTATGTCAAGTTCTGAAACCTTTGTTTGACTCCTACCCTCCTGAAAGGCTTTAACGATTTCCTCAGCATTAAGGATACCTTTTAACACATGTCCATCTTCATCAAAAACCAAAAAACTCGTTTCCATTCTCGTCATAAATACTGCTGAAATAACCCCTAATTCCTGATCAAGGCGCAATTGAGTAAACTGAGTACGCATCACCTGAGCGACTGTTTTAGCCCTAAGAAGGCTGTCCAATCTTGCTGACCTATATTCCGCAGTAGCCATAAAAAAGACAAACAATCCTATTAATCCCAATATCAATTCACCAAGAAAAATAGCACCAATTATAAAAACCAATCCAAAAACCTGACCGATAACCACAGCCACACGGGTCGCTTTGAGCCGATCCATATACATAGCGAGGAGAGACCTTAGTACCCTCCCCCCATCCATTGGAAAAGCGGGTATCATATTGAAAATAACCAGAGTAATGTTGGTGTAGAAAAGCAGAGGCAATAAATTCGCGGGCTTGGTAAAGATGACATCCGCACCGTCCTCAATGACAAAAGACATGGATGGAGAAAACCATACAATGGGAAAGATAAGAATGGCGATAACCACATTGGTAGCAGGTCCTGCAATGGCGATCAGAAACTCCTGAATGGGTTTATCCGGCAGACGGTTTAATCTCGCCAAACCCCCAAGTGGGGAAAGAATAATATCCTTGGTCTCTACTCCAAATTCACGTGCGGTAAGGGCATGTCCGAATTCATGTACCACTACGCATGCAAATAATAGCAGGGCAAAAAAGAAAAACCACAACACACCGGTCATATCCATACCTTCTGAAAAGCCAACATAACCAAGCCATACAAACAGTAAGCCGAATGACCAATGAATCAAAACCGGTATTTTTTGGATAGTTGCTATGTGAAGTGAGCCGGACATATTCTAAGCTGAAATTCTTTTTTGAATTATTTTTGACAGGCTTCCAGATTTCTATGAAAACTACATTAAAAGCCTTTTTAAATTGAAGTTAAAAACATACCTACTGTAAATCATCAGACCGTGAGATAAGTTTTTGAAAAAACACTATTTGCGATGCCTTAACCGATTTGCAGGCAAAAAGTCACCTGTGTATCAAATACAATCTAAAACATTACGGACTCGTAGAGATCCTTCTTCAACAGATTTCTCGAAATGACCAATTGCTGAATTTCAGAAGTTCCTTCATAAATCTGCGTGATTTTGGCATCTCTCATCAAACGCTCTACATGATATTCTTTTACATAGCCATAACCACCGTGAACCTGAACTGCTTCCGTAGCTGCTTTCATTGCCACTTCAGCTGCATAATACTTTGCCATACTGCCGGCAACGGTATAGTCTAAGCCCTTATCTTTTAGCTGAGCTGCTCGATAAACAAGCAATCTAGCTGCCTCTATCTCTGTTTCCATATCCGCCAATTTAAAGCCTACAGCCTGATGTTTGTATATAGGCACTCCAAAGGTCTCCCTTTCCTGAGCGTATTTTACAGCCAATTCCAATGAGCCCGCTGCTATACCCAGTGCCTGCGCAGCAATTCCTATTCTTCCACCTGCAAGGGTTTTCATAGCAAACTTGAAGCCAAAACCGTCCTCACCAATACGATTTTCCTTTGGTACTTTTACATCCGTGTACATTATGGTGTGTGTATCAGAAGCGCGGATACCCATTTTATCTTCTTTGGCACCTATTTCTACCCCATCCCATGATGTCTCCACAATGAAAGCATTTACTCCCCTGTGACCTTTTTCTACATCACTTTGAGCCATAACTAGGTGAATCTGTGAGGTACCTCCATTGGTGATCCAGTTTTTTGTACCATTAAGCAAATAGTGGTCTCCCATGTCAATAGCTGTGGTTTTTTGACTTGTAGCGTCACTTCCGGCACCGGGTTCTGACAGGCAAAAAGCACCGATATATTCTCCAGTTGCCAGTTTGGTCAGGTATTTTTGCTTTTGCTCCTCCGTACCAAAGGCCTCTACCCCCCAACAAACCAATGAGTTATTTACCGAAACAATTACCGAGGCTGAACTATCTACTTTAGAGAGCTCTTCCATCGCCAGAACATAAGACATGGTGTCCATTCCACCACCCCCGTATTTAGGATCCACCATCATGCCTAAAAAGCCCAGTTCTCCCATCATTTTCACCTGTTCAGCAGGGTATTTCATGTCCCTGTCTCTTTCGATTACACCGGGCAAAAGTTCTTTTTGGGTAAACTCTCTTGCAGCTTCTTGTACAGCTAATTGTTCTTCGGTCAGTTCGTATATCATGAATCGTCTTTTTGTTGTGAAACGTTTATTTGGAACCGCTTTTTTAAACGGAACGCTAATATAACGCCTTTCAAGGATTTTTGATTAAGGTTTGGCAAAAAAGCTTGAGGGGTTTATATGATAATAAAGGACAAGTAAAGGAATGGATAAAGGATAATTGACCCTTCGACTACGCTAACGCTTCGCTTGGTTCGGCACCGCTCACCACATCGCAGGGCAAGTAATGGATAATGGATAATTACGGATTAATTGAAAGTTGAAGATTGAAAATGACAATTTTTGACAGGCTTGATGTTGGTAGGATGTATCAGGATAATGGATAATTGAGACTTTTGACTTTACTAAGGCTTTGCTTGGTTCGACACTGCTACCACATCGCAGGGCAGGTAATTGACAATTAAAAGCCTAAAGCCAGCGGCTAAAAGCAAGTAACCATTTAATAAATCTTCCAACTCACCGAAGCGGACACCCATCTGCCCGGCATCCTTACGCCAATAATGTCAGAAAATTCAGTATTAAAAAGATTGTACACATCCAGACTGATATCGCCCCTGTTATTGAAAACTGATCTACCTAACCTTAGGTTAGTTACGGTATAGCTACTACTTAATTCTGCACCTATACCTTCAGCAAAGTCTGCTTCACGGTTTTTGTACCAGCTTTGGAGGGATGCACTCCACTGCTCATAAGTCCAGAAAAGGGAAAGTCCTGCCTGATGACGGGCCTGTGAAGTGATGTATTTAGATTGCAAATCTTCATCCAAATCCAAATGATGAAAAGTATATGATGTGGTCAGGGCTACACTTGAATTTCCAATCCGAACAGAAGGCACCGCAACGCTTAATTCCACCCCTGTCACATTCACTTCCCCTCTGTTTTCGGCAAACAAGTACCATCCATCAGGATCAAGATTATCGGCATTGGGAATCATATCGGCATCTCGACTAAAATAGTCAATGATGTTGGTTCCCCACCTTTGGAAGAGACCCAAACCAATTGAGAAATTCCGACTTAATTGCCAATCTACCCCGGCATCTAACTGTATAGCGGTTTCAGCTTTTAGCTGTGGATTGCCCAGATTTCTTTCACTACTCAGAGGACCGGGTAATTGAGTAGATATAAATCTTTCCGTGTAATCTGCAGCCCGAATACTTCTTCCGGCAGCTACCCTTATGGTAGCATACTCAAAGCGATGCGAAAAACTAATCTGAGGATTGATTTCCCAGCCAAAATTACTGTCATAATCCAGACTCAATCCAAAGTGCAGGTCTGTTGATTCAGCCCAATTTTTTCTCAATGCACTAAAAGCAGAAAAAGATTGGTCCTCGTGATCCCCTCTGTCATTACTCTCAATTTGACGAAAAACAGCTCTTAGTCCAAAATTGAAATCCAGATTTCTGCTCAGGGAACGCAGGTGATTCAATTGCAGGCCTCCTTGCTGAGTGGTATGCTCGTTGGTGGAGGGAAATTCCGGACTGAATACAAAGCGATCTTTATTGACCTTGTAAAAGACATCCAATTCATAAGTCCCTGATCTTCCGAAATAACTCAAACGCGATTGATTCCAGAGAGATTGAGTCAATTCTTCAGCTTTATCCAGAGGGCTGATAGTATAAAAGTAACGTGCAGAAAAATCTCTTTGATCAACTGCCAGACGGTAGTACAACTTTAGGTTGTCATTAATCCAGTGGTTGATGGCAGCAGTTCCGTGATAGATTTTAAACCAGTAATTGCTGCTGTCAGCAGCCTGATGTCCATCAGCTCGATGCGTATTTAATCCGGCTGATATAAGGGTTCTATCACTCAATCTGTGATGAAGATTGGCTTGAGCTCCAAAATATCCTTTCTGTCCACCGGTCAAAGAAATTGACAACCCCCTGTTTTCTTTGTGGCTATTGGATGCCGTTTTGGTGATGATGTGAATCACTCCACCCATAGCATCCGCTCCATAAAGGGCCGAGGCAGGACCTTTGAGTACTTCAATACGTTCTATTTCGTCCAAGCCAACAGGCAAACTACTGTTAAAGTGACCCGTCAGCGGATCGTTCCATCGCATACCATCTATCAATACCAATACCTGCGAAAAGGTGGATCCCCTGATGGAAAAATCTGCCTGAACTCCCCTTAATCCCCGACCTTGAACTTCCAGTCCCGGCACTGACCTGAGTACTTCATCCACAGTAGCTGCCGGTAGCGCACTGATTTGATCTGCCGTTAATACATAAAAATCCCTTCCTGTTTCCTCAGCTTTAACCGGCACCCGATAAGTGGACACCAAAACTGTATCCATATCAGCTGTCCAATCTACAACAGCCTGCCCCCACAAACTGAGCGGAAATAAAAGTATAAATATGATTGCTGTAAAATTCCTCATTTTTCAAATTTGAGAGGCAAAGGTAAAAAATAGGTACTTACTCTTCTTTGTATTTACTCAAGGGTGTATGGCAAAATGCAGGAAATTTTAATTAAAATACAAACAGCACCAAAGGTGCGCTATATATAACCTATGGCAAAGCCATAGGAGATAAAAGCGGATAGATATTAGCACCAACGGTGCGTAATAATCCAAACTCGAAACACACCTTTCACATTA
>SLKL01000128.1 GCA_007134625.1 Saprospiraceae bacterium | reverse complement strand
ATTAAAGGTTACTGTATTTTAACGGCTCAAAAGGTATAGATTATTGTTTTTTCATTTTATAAAAAAAAGCCCTGTAGTAAATACAGGGCTTTAATATTTTTATAAAAAATGACTTTTAAAGAAAATCCATATTAGTATAATCTATATCTGGCATCTTCAATATTTGCATTTTCTTTGAGAGATTCCATTAGTAAAGCATTTACTTCGTTTTGTTTTGTAGAACTGATTTGTCTCCTAACCTGAGCAGTTACGTTGACTACAGGAGGTTCTACTTTATTGGTTACTCTCAAAATAAATACACCGGAATTACCAATAATAGGATTCGACTGCTCACCTGAAGATAATGCTTTAAGTGCTCCAATTACGGCAGGTTCATTGCCAATACCAGAAATGAAGTTTTCATTGAGATTAACATCATTGGCTTGCTGTACAGTTTGACCAAATTGATTTGCCGCATCTTGCAGTGACATACCTGAAAGATCAGACACCAATTTTTCAGCTCTTTTTCTATTTAGTAAAATAGGTTCTACTTCTGATCTGACAGCATCAACAGAAGGAAGACCGGCATCCTGAATTTCTCTTAATGCCGCAACAACAAACTTTTCAGTGTAGAATAGATTTGGATGTTGGAAAGCATAAATTTCCGGAGATACATTGTTAACTCGTGTTCCTCTATTGAATGCCCAACGCACAATTTCTCTTGAACTGGTGTTAGCACCAAGACCCTGAATATTGAAGCTGTTTCTGGTGAGCCAATTACTTGTCGTGACAGAAAGACGAGGATCCTGAGCTGCACTTTCCTCTAATTCCTGCAAACTTCTGTTATCTGAAATAAAGCTCAATACCTCATCATAAATTTCATTTTGAGTTTCTTCACTAGGCATGATGGGTTGTTCGATTGCTGCGAATCTCACTCCTTCCTCATTTGATGAATACACCCTGTCAGTTACCTCAACCAGGTGCACGCCAAATTGCGTGGTAACGGTATATAATTGACCGGGTTCTGCCTTATAAAAAATAAGATCATTGAAGGGCTTAACCATAGCTCCCGGTGCTGCAAAGCCTAAATCACCCCCCTCAATAGCGGTAGCATCCATACCAAATTCAACAGCAAGGCTGTCAAAAGTCTGAGCACCTGTTTCGATGAGATTAATTAAGCTATCCAGTAAATTTCGCTCACGAACTATTTGAGCAGGATCATTTACAGCTCTTAATATGTGACGACTTCTCACAGAGTCAGGAACAATTTTTCTGTCCACCAATTTAACTAATGTGTAATTACCCTCATTTACAAAAGGATCAGATACATCACCAACCTCCATACTAAATAATTTTTCAGCCATGACGGGTGACAATTGATCTTCTCTGAAATATGCAGCATCAAAGTAACCATAATTCATATCCGTGAACATCGAGTCATCTTCAGTTACGATGAATTCATCCCTGAGAATATTGAACTGATTAACCATATCCATTGAATCCTCCGAAGTCGGAAATACCTCAAATGCTACATAAGATATTCTCCTGGTTTCTTCAGTTCTCTCAAATTGCCTTCTGTTGTCTCGGATATGATTTCTAATATCACTGTCCGATATGCTGATCCCATCAGCAGAAACTGCACTAAAGGGTATATTCACATAATCAAATGAAGCAGTCGTTCCTTTAGCTCTTTCAATGTCCTCAGCCATCCAAGAGGGAGTAAACATGCTCTTTCTGGTCAGATTGGCGAGTTTTCCCTGAAGTCTTTCTGTTTTTATTTCCCCCTGCTGAAATCTCCAGAATCTGGCTAGACCGGGATCAAGGGTATTGGTATTGAATGCTTGTCGAATTTCAGCAAGTTGATTTCTGTCAACCTGCCCCGTATTAGGATCCATAAATCTTTGACGAATTAAAGGACTTAAATTATTTCCATATTGAAGTTCGTCCATTTCTGTTTCACTTACACCAAGACCCATTTTCTCTGACATCTCTTCCATCAAAGCTCTTTCTACAAAAAATTCCCAAAGGAAATCTCTTCTTTCATAAAGATCTGCGCCACTACCTGAATAAAGGATATCTTCAGCAGTCTGAAAATCTCTCCAATCCACATCCTCACCGGCTATGTTTCCAATGGTCATGGTCTGTCCTCCTCCACCTCCCATTTCTCCGGCAGTGGTCATATCCATGATTATAAATGCGGCCAAGGCTACCCCAAGTGTCAGAATGAGTAGCCAACTGTTATTCCTAATTTTACCAATTAATGCCATTATCTATTTAATTATCTGTGATTTATGTTGCTTTTGAAAAATTCTTATTTTTTTCGACCCGCAAAGGTAATGCCTTTCCTTGTTATTTCAAATATATTATAGGAACTGTTTATTGTAAAAAGGTTTGACTTTGGTTAATCTTATTATTGGTGCTTCAGTTTTCTTATCTCTATTAAGGTTTAAATAGTGTGTTTTATTTTATTGGGGTCTTTGTTTAATTTATTGTTTTACAGCTTATTAACTTTCTGTTAGCAGAACTAAGTTTGTTTTCAAGTTCAAATTATTCCTATTCTCCCGTAGGCTGGTTCTGTTTGAAAGCCCTGAGGTTTTCTACAAATTCTTTTCCATATTTTCTTTCAAGTGCCTCTGAACAGAATTCGAATAGAGGAACTTTAAGCTTTTGACCCAGACTACAGGCAGCTGAGCAGATATTCCATCTGTCGTAATTTACGAACTCCATATCCATGACCTCTGATTGACTTATTCGGATAGGATAGAGGTGACAGGATATGGGTTTTTTAAAATCTGTTTTTCCTTCTTCCCATACTTTTTCAAAAGCGCATTTTCCAATCCCATTTTTATCTTTTATCAGAAAAGCACATGAACCGTCAGACATCAGTGGGGTTCCATTTTTATTTAGGTCTTTGTACCAGACTGCAACTCCCTGTTTTTTAATCAAATCAACATTTTCCTGCTCCAGTTCCCCGAGGACGATTTCCTGGATTTCTTCAATTTTTGCGACCTCTTTTTCGTCAAGAGGGGCACCATACTCACCTTCCCAACAACAAGCTCCCTTGCATTTGGCCAAATCACATACAAAAGCTTCGTTTATTACATCTTGATGAATCAGTACATTATCTATTAAAATCATGTAATATATGTAGTTTTGAAAATATTTTTCCTAAATAGAGCAAAACATAGGTTGTAAACTTTATGTTTATTTTTTACTTTTGCCGACGCAAAATTAAGCTTAGTACCCATAACATTTGAATTATATTTATTTAACGTCCAAAATTTTCCGACATTGATGAACGCAGATCCATTAAAGAAAAAGTTTGCCGAAAAGTCCAAGGCAGTAGCAATTGAACTAAAAAAATATTTAAAAGAGAAAGGAAGTGAGAAGATTGATGAGGTGTCATTTTCCCAGGTTGTTGGGGGAATGAGAGGTATTAAATCAATGCTTTGGGAGACTTCTGAACTTGATCCGGTTGAAGGTATTCGATTCAGGGGATACAGTATTCCTGAATTAAGAGAGTTGCTGCCTAAAAGAGGGAATGGTAAAGAACCCTTGCCTGAGGGACTTTTTTGGTTGATGCTTGTAGGGGAGATTCCAACTAATGAGGAGGTAGAATGGCTAAGTGAGGAATGGGCGAGAAGAGCCGGTGTTCCGGATTATGTTCATAATGTAATTGATGCACTGCCTGAGGGTACTCATCCCATGACTCAGTTTTCTACTGCCATTCTTGCATTGCAAAAGAATTCTATTTTTGCAAAATCTTATGACGAGGGTATGTCTAAGGCTGATTATTGGGATGCAACCTATGAAGATGCAATGAATCTGATCGCCAATTTACCTCATATAGCATCATATATTTATAGACGTACTTACCATAATGGTAATATTATTGGTGCTGACTCTTCACTAGATTGGGGGGGTAATTTTGCCCATATGCTTGGAATAGAGAATGACGAATTCAAAAGCTTGATGCGTCTTTATCTAACTATACATGCAGATCACGAAGGTGGTAATGCCTCAGCGCACACTACTCACCTCGTAGGCTCGACATTGAGTGATCCTTATCTTGCCTTCTCTGCTGCAATGAATGCATTGGCAGGTCCTTTGCATGGTCTGGCTAATCAGGAAGTAATTAAGTGGATTTTTGGCATGTGCGAGGAGATAGGCAGCACAAATCCCACCAAAGAACAAATCGTGGATTATGTTCATAAAACTTTGAATGAAGGAAAAGTTATTCCGGGTTATGGTCACGCTGTTTTGAGACAACCAGACCCCAGATTCATGGCACAAAAAAGATTTGCAGAGGAGTATATCAAAGATTCGGATGTAGTGGATGTGGTATGGAAGGTTTTCGATGTAGTTCCCGATATCCTGAATGGGCTTGGGAAAGTAAAAAATCCATGGCCGAATGTTGATGCGCATTCCGGTGCTCTCTTGGTACACTACGGATTTAATCAATTTGGGTTTTATACTGTATTATTCGGAGTTTCGAGAGCACTTGGTGTATTAGCAGCGCTTTGCTGGTCAAGAGCATTAGGTCTTCCACTGGAGCGCCCAAAATCAGTTACCTCTGAATGGTTGATTAATCAGGTGAAGGAGCGCTAGGCTTTTGGCTTCTTGCATTTAGCTTGGCTGAAACAAAGTTGATATTTATTTCTTGTAAGGGGCAATTAATCCCGACTTTCCGATACTCAATTTCTTATTTGAGTAGTGTAAGTAGCTATCTTTTGGTAAACTATCATCTACTAGTGCATAGTCCAGATAAAAAACGAAAATGAAAGTTGTGTATAATAAACATTGAGTACACTCAGAAAAAGTATAATGAACCACATAGGATCATAGGACACATAGAACACATAAAGTTTTAACTGCTGATTTGAAACTATGTGAAAACTATGTTTCTATTGTCATGCCT
>SLKL01000022.1 GCA_007134625.1 Saprospiraceae bacterium | reverse complement strand
TACTCACCCGTGCGCCGCTCTCTCAACCACCGAAGTAGTCAATACCGCTCGACTTGCATGTATTAAGCCTCCCGCTAGCGTTCATCCTGAGCCAGGATCAAACTCTCCATAGTAATTTCTGTGAGCAAATTCCTTTGCTCTATACTGTGAGTTAATTCTCCCAAAGCTCCTTATCCTGCTTGCTGGCTCTATATTTCAAAGATCTTTTGACACCGAAAATAACTCTAATGCAACTGAATTATCTGCAGTGTTTCTTTATTATTTTGTCCTTTTCTTCAAAAGGGATTGCAAAGATAGCAGCTGTTTTATTCATGGCAAACATTCCGCTAACTTTTTTTTCATTTTTTTTTGCCTCCAAAAACATGTAATTCACAACTAGCTATTTTTCAAATAGAAAGGGGAAAATAGATGGAAAAATTTTTAAAAAAATATTTATAACTCAACCAAAGTACCTACAGATTCGCCCTGAACTATTTTCAGCATATTACCTGGCACTCCTACATCAAATACTATTATGGGCAGGTTGTTTTCTTTACATAGTGTAAAGGCGGTCATGTCCATTACATTTAATCCGGAACTTATCACTCTGGAAAAACTGATTCGATCAAACCTTGTGGCTTCAGGGTCTTTCTCAGGATCAGCAGTATATATTCCATCTACTCTTGTCCCCTTTAATATAACGTCAACATTCATTTCATTAGCTCTTAAGGCAGCTGCAGAGTCTGTTGTAAAATAAGGGCTACCGGTACCGGCTGAAAAAATGACCACCCTACCCTTTTCAAGGTGCCGAATTGCACGTCTCCGAATATATGGCTCAGCAATCTGACGCATTTCTATAGCAGAAACAAGTCTGGTATAAAGTCCTATTTGTTCCATATGGGATTGAAGTGCCATACCATTAATTACAGTGGCTAACATCCCCATATAATCACCCTGTACCCTTTCTATCCCTGACCTTTCGGCCTGCAATCCTCTGAATATATTACCACCGCCAATAACAATGGCTATTTCAACGCCATTTTCAACGAGATTTTTGATTTCATTTCCGTAGTGAGCAAGCATATCAGCATCTATACCAAAACCATTCTTCCCCATCAGACTCTCACCGGAAAGTTTTAATAATACTCTTTTATACTTCAATTCCATTCAGTAAAAAATTTTGGGCAAAAAAAAAGCGAATGATTTCTCATTCGCTTTTTAAAATTTTATTAATTAACCATTTTCAGTGTGGCGGAAGCCTGTCACTGTTAAATCAGAATCAACACTCTTAAGATAATTCTTTACACTTGTTTTCTGGTCGCTGATGAAGGCCTGATTCAACAGTGTAGATTCCTGATAGAATTTATTCAACTTACCCATTGCAATTTTTTCAAGGATAGCCTCAGGCTTACCTTCTGCACGAGCTTGCTCTTTTCCAATTTCAATTTCCTTAGCAATGACGTCTGCATCCACATTGTCTTTGTCCAATGCAATGGGTCTCATGGCAGCTACCTGCATGGAAACCATTTTACCGGCTTCAGCAGCAGCCTCGCCTGTTTTGTTCATACCTACAATCACTCCTGCGCGATTACCAAAGTGGATGTAAGGAACAACTAAAGGAGCTTCAAGAGTCATGTAATCGGCAAGCTCAATCTTCTCGCCAATCTTTCCTACTTGCTCAGTAATGGCTTCTCCTACAGTAATACTTTGATAAGGCAATGCAAGAAGCGCATCTTTATCAGCAGGCTGATTCTCCAACGCAAGCTTAGCTACCTCTTCGGTAAAATTGACAAATTCCTGATTCTTAGCCACGAAATCAGTCTCACAGCTCAATCTGATGACTACTCCTTTGTCTTTACTGTCATTTACTAAAGCAACAACTACACCCTCTTTTGCCTCTCTTTCCGCTCTTTTTGCAGACAATTTCTGTCCTTTCTTTCTCAGTATGTCCACTGCTTCGTCAAAGTCACCCTTGGCTTCCGTAAGTGCCTTTTTGCAGTCCATCATACCGGCACCGGTCATATCCCGGAGCTTTTTAACATCTTTTGCTGAAATATTTGTACTCATTTTTTTCTATTTGTTGATTTTGGGGGATTAAGTTATTATGCCGAAACCTCTTCTTTGGCTTTGCTTCTCTGAGAAAGACCATCCTTGATTGACGCAGTCAGATAATTGGTAATCAATTCAATTGATCTCGAGGAGTCATCATTAGCAGGAATTGGATAATCCACAAGACCGGGATTGGAGTTGGTATCCACTATTCCAAATGTTGGAATACCCAATTTGGTCGCCTCAGAAACTGCAAGATGCTCGTGAACGATATCTACGATAAACAGCGCCCCGGGAAGTCTATTGAGTTCTTCAACACCACCCAAAACCTTTTTAATTTTATCTCTTTCACGTCCAAGAGTTAATCTCTCTTTCTTAGTAATATTTGAAAAAGAACCGTCAGCAAGCATGCGTTCAATATTCTGCATCTTCTTAACTGACCTTCTCACCGTTGCAAAGTTGGTCATCATTCCTCCTAACCACCTGTCGGTAACATAAGGCATGTTTACACTTTCTGCAGATTTGGCCACGATATCTCTTGCTTGCTTTTTAGTTGCGACAAACATAATCTTTTTCCCTGAACGCGCCATGTTCTTGATGGCATCTCCTGCTGTTTCAAGGCATTCGACAGTTCTGTTAAGGTCAATGATATGGATACCTTTACGCTCCATAAAAATATAAGGTCTCATTTTGGGGTTCCACTTTTTACGCATATGTCCAAAGTGTACACCTGCCTTTAAGAGTTCTTCATTATTAGGTATATTCATGATGGATGAATTTTTTCGTGATTTTAAAACTAAAATTAACGCTTACTGAACTGGAATGCTTTTCTCGCCTTCGGTCTTCCGAACTTCTTACGCTCCACTACTCTTGCATCTCTTGTTAGTAATTTTTTCTCTTTCAAAGGCCTTTTAAAATCCTCATTGATTTTCACTAAAGCCCTTGCGATACCAAGTCTAACAGCCTCTGCCTGACCTTTAAAACCTCCTCCCTTGACATTCACTCTGATATCAAAAGTATTTTCGACTCCTGCAACTTCAAATGGCTCGGTCACCTTACTGCCAATATGTACCTGTGGGAAGTAATCCTTTACAGACTTACCATTGATGACAATCTTACCATCACCATTTTTTACAAATACTCTGGCAATGGAGGCTTTTCTTCTTCCTAATGCGTTGATCATTTCCATAATTAATTAAAATTTAAATGGTTCTGGCTTTTGAGCCTGGTGTGGATGCTCAGTACCTGTGTAAACAAATAATTTCTTGTACATTGCCCTTCCCAACTTGGTTTTTGGAAGCATGCCCTTAACTGCTTTTTCAATTATGCGCTCAGGGTGCTTTGCTAAAATCTCTTTGGGAGTGATGCTTTTCTGTCCACCTGGATAACCGGTATAAGAAAGATAAACTTTGTCATCCATCTTTTTTCCGGTAAAGCGAACTTTGTCAGCATTAAGCACAATTACATTATCCCCGCAATCAACATGGGGTGTGTAACAAGCTTTGTGCTTTCCTCTTAATACATGTGCGATTCTGGAGGAAAGTCTTCCTACCGTTTCGCCCTCTGCGTCAACGACGAACCAATTGTGTTCGGCATCCTCTTTTCGCAGCGATTTGGTTTTGTAACTCAGTTTAGTCACGGCTATATTTTTTAATGATTACCAATTTTTTTCAAAAGCGAGTGCAAAGGTAAGTTTTATAGTTCATTATTTCACTCTTTTTATAGAAAAAAATTTACACCCACTTATATAACACCCTGAAAAACAGGTAAATTTTCGCACATTTTTTTTAAAACTACCTACTTTAGTAAGTCGCTAGCTATTCAAAAATGGGAATAATTCATTGAAAAAAATATACGGGTTACTTAATATACGCAATGAAAAGAAAAATTCCCCACCACAACTTTCATGCGATGGGGAATTTCTACATCACTAGTAAACCCTAAAAAGTAAATTAATAGTATAGCGTTAGGCGCATAACTAATATTGAAAATAACTTAAGGATACCATGATATTTCTATAATGCTTAGATTCATTCATCTTTCTTAGATTTTTTTGATTGAAGAACAAGGAACACCGATTTTCGATTTAAGAAGTTTCTGTTTATTCAATTTAGATTTGTTTTGTTGTTTTAGTTCAACACTTACACTTCTAAAATCGTATATCGTAAATTGGTGTTCTGTGTTCAATTTATGATCTAAGTAAATCTAAGCTTTTGGATATTAGATCTCCTATCTAACCCATAAAGTCAGGAATCCTTAAACATCTAGTTTGTTCAAACCAATATTCATCTATGATTTAAAATACTACTTAATATTCAAATTCGATAAGTTCTTAAACTAAAAACTCATAATAATTACTCACCCAAAAAAGGATACCTGTAATCTTTGGGCGGATTAAAGGTTTCCTTAATTGTTCTTTGTGATACCCAACGATGTAGATTGAGAATAGATCCCGCCTTGTCGTTGGTACCTGATCCTCTTGCACCCCCAAAAGGCTGCTGACCAACCACTGCTCCGGTAGGTTTATCATTGATATAAAAATTACCAGCCGAATGACGCAATGCCTTTGTAGCCTTGTGAATCACACTTCTTTCCCGGGCAAAAACAGCACCTGTCAAAGCATAAGGAGAAGTTCCATCAACCAATTTGAGCACTTCGTCAAAGTCAGCATCCTCATATACATATATAGTCAAAACAGGACCAAAAATCTCCTCGCACATAGTTGTATAAGCCGGATTGGTGGTTAAAATTACTGTTGGCTCAATGAAGAAACCTTTTGATTTATCGTAATTTCCACCCGCTATGATTTCCGCATCACTATCCTTTTTTGCCTGATCGATATAGCTTGCGATGCTATCAAAAGCCTTTTC
>SLKL01000301.1 GCA_007134625.1 Saprospiraceae bacterium | reverse complement strand
TTCAAAAACTTTTTAAACCAGGAACGACGTTGATTGAGCATTTGATCATCGTAAAGAGGTGCTGAAGCCCATATTCTCGGCTCCCTTCCAAATATATGCAGGTCTAGTACATCTTCATCCCATCGGTATTCTTCTACACCGTTTTTATCAGCTGCTAAAAGCGTAAATGCTTCAATGCCGGTTAAATTCATATCCCTCAGAAAGTCTAATGACTGTTCTTTATGACTTATGTAATGAAAAGGGATTAAACCGCGGCTATAGCGGTAGGGTAGTCTTCTTTTATGAGGCTTGTAAGCACCGTTCATCATGGTCAATGCCAATGATTCGTACTGTACTATCCAGCTCCCTTTGCCTACAGGGTCTTCGGGATAGGTGATTTTTTTATTGTGAAAAGTTTTGGTGGTAGGTAGCTGGGCAGCCGGACGGTCTTTGTGTTCATCCCTGCTACTTGCCAATAAATAACCATCATTTTCTTTCGGAATATAGACTACAGTACACATTTTTTAAAAAGGTTTTCCGGTTGCTTTTTTGCTTAGCTGTTTTAGCATAAATGGGAAAAGAGTCATGCTGCCGGATAATATTGTTTGAATAAAAATACCCGGATCTAAAGCTAAATTCTGAAGAAATTCTCCTGAAGAAATTCTTTTTTCCAGATAACCATCACCGTATTTTCTATAATCAGCTTTCAATTTTTCCCAATTTATTTCTCCATTAAAATACTTGACTAATAAGGGATGTAAATTTACTGCATTTCTGAATGCCAGACTCATTCCATTTCCTGTTAAGGGGGGGATGAATCCGCTGGCATCTCCGCAAAACAGGAGGTCATCCTTCTCAATTTGCTTATATCCAAAGTGGAATCCGGATGTGGTAAAAGGTCCGTCAATTATCGTCCTTTGGTTGAGTAGTTTGTCAATTTCAGGGTTTTTACGAAGCAGCCCTTCTTCAAATCGGTCAATATTTCCTTTGAATTTTTTTAGGTATTTTGATTTTGCCAGATAGCAAAAACAATACCTACCGTCTTCAACCGCTGATACTCCTGCATATCCGCCTTCAAACATCATTATTCGGATCAGATCTATATCCATAGGTAAGTCAATATGGTATTTCACCCCAAACCAGGATAATCGGTCAGCCTTGGGTTTACTGTCTTTGTAAAGGCTTGTTGATCGCCTGCCTGCTGCTATTACAGCTACCTTCGAAATAAGCTGCTTCCCGCTCTTTAACTCAATTTGAAACTCACCATTTTCTTGTCTGGTAATGGTATTGGCTTTGTCCTTATTGATAATGTTTACACCTGAATTCAGTGCCAGTTGATATAGCTTGTGATCAAGTGTGAATCTACTGATACCTATGCCTCCGGGTTCTAAGTCGCATGTATGAACTTTGCCATTTGGGAAAACCAATTCGAAACGATCGATTAAAGGGTAATTGTTTTCTTTTTCAAAAATACCAGTTCTGATCAAAAAATCCATTGATTCCCTGGAGATGAATTCACCACATACCTTATGACGCGGATAATCTTCTTTCTCGACCAGAGTGACCGGGATATTATCACGACTTAATAAACAGGCAAGACTAAGTCCCGCAAGCCCTCCGCCTATGATTGCAACATTTGTTTGTGATGATGGATTTTTCATTTAATACTTTGATCCTAATAGTATATGATTCCCCTCAAATTGTAAAGAAATTGTAAATGGCAGATTATACACACCTTTAGTACAACTTTTTGATTACTTTTGTTGCCGTTCATAAAAATGTGGTCGTTCATTGGACGTTTTAAATTAAAATTCACTTTATGTTGCTATCTACAAAGGACTTGAGTTTTGAGTATCCAGGAAGTGCAGAAATGGTTTTTCCGGATTTGGATTGTGGGTCGGGTGAAACCCATCTTATTTTAGGTCCCTCAGGTTCAGGTAAAACCACCTTACTTCATTTGCTCGGTGGACTGCTGAAGCCCAAGAATGGATCTGTAAAGGTAAATGATATTGATATTAGTAGGCTCTCAGGCGGTCAAGTAGATAAATTCAGAGGACAACATATTGGTCTTGTTTTTCAGCAACCTCACTTCGTAGCATCTATAAATGTTGAGGAGAACTTATTACTTGCTCAAAAACTGGCCGGGCAGCCCACTTCCACGTCTAAGATAAAAGAACTCTTAGATCAATTGGGTATAGTAGATAAATTAAAAAAGAAAACCAGTGAATTAAGTGCGGGAGAGAAGCAAAGACTTTCCATTGCAAGAGCATTAATTAACAGGCCTGCAGTTATTTTAGCTGATGAACCCACTTCCGCGCTTGATGATACCAATTGTAAAAATGTGATTAAACTACTTGAAAATTTAGCTGCTCAAAATGGATCGGCTTTAATTGTAGTCACACACGATAGGCGGTTGATGGACTATTTTCCTAATAAAACACTTTTGAACTAAGATGAATACATTTAAGCTCAGTCTGAAGAATCTTTTTCATCGGCCACTCAGTCTTATGCTGAGTCTATTGTTATTTGCTCTGGGGATAGGTTTGATTTCCCTAATGCTCAATTTGAATCAACAAATTCAAAACCAAATTGACCGGAATCTTGCCGGTATTGATCTTGTAGTGGGCGCCAAAGGAAGTCCAATGCAGTTGGTACTTTCCAATATGTACCACATTGATAATCCTACCGGCAATATATCTGTTGAGGAGGCTACTCCATTTATGAGACCCGGCAACCCTTTAATAGAAGTCGCTATTCCCTTATCACTTGGCGATAATTATAATGGATTTAGGATCGTTGGTACGACTGCGGATATGGTGGACTTATATCAGGCGGAAATAGATGAAGGGAAAGTATGGGAATATGATTTTGAAGCAACCATTGGTGCTGAAGTTGCACAAAGACTAAATATTGGGCTTGGTCATGAATTTCATGGAGTACACGGATTGAATGCTGATGACGATATGCATGTACACGATTACATGCCACCTTATGTTGTCAAAGGAATTCTAAAACCTACAGGGACAGTAATCGATCAGTTAATTTTAGTTAATACTGCTACGGTGTGGATGGTTCACCATGATCATGACCACGATCATAGCCACAGTCACAATGGAGATCATGATCACAATCATTCACACGATCACGGTCATGATCATAATGATAGTCATCAACACGGTCATTCGCATGATCACGACCATAAGAATGGGCATACCCATAGTCACGATCACGACCATGACCACAGCCACGACCATGACGGACACAATCATTCTCATGGAGACGACAGTGGCCATGTACATGGACCGGGATGTGGGCACCATCATGAAATAGGTCATTCAGCAGCAGATCGCATCGGGTCCAATAGTATTGAATTCATCATTGAACATCATGGGGAGGACATTACTGCATTATTACTTAAATACAGAGGGAGGAATATTCAAACCTTGAATCTTGCTCGTCAAATCAATCAAAATACCAATATGCAAGCTGCTTCGCCTGCTATTGAAATTAACCGCCTCTATGATATGATGGGGTCAGGAATAGAGATTATTCAATTGCTTGGTTGGATAATAGCCATAGTATCAGGTATCAGTATTTTTATTTCACTTTTTCAATCTCTTCGCGGTCGAAAATATGAGCTTGCATTGATTCGGGTAATGGGTTCTTCAAGATCCGGTATTTTTAGTCTCATCGTCCTGGAGGGTATTTGGATTGCGCTTTTTGGTTATATAATGGGGATTTTACTGAGTAAATTTGCCATGTTAGGAGTGGCCGGTATTATTGATTCCGGATTTCGTTATACTATTGAAGCTATTTCTTTTGTAGAAGGTGATGCATGGTTACTGGCAGGAGCTTTAGTGATTGGTTTAGTTGCAGCATTGATACCTGCAGTCATCGCTTCCAGAACTGATATTTCTCAAACCCTTGCTGAAAAATAATTCAATAGGTTTTAAGTTAATTTAAAAAAGATTTTAATGATTAAAAAACTAGCTAATTCACTTGTCGCTTGTATGTTGATTTTTTCAATGTCAGTTGTCGCTCAGTCCGGTTCTGCCCAAATTCCCGGAGAGGATGGTGGTTTGTGGAGGATTTTAGGCACACTGACTTATGAGAAGCAATATAACGATATGTTTGGGTTCGAAATAGATATGCCTGTTTTTGGTGAGGAGATAAAAGCTCTGGAGAATGAGATGGTAATGGTAAGAGGATATATCATACCCGTCGAAGGCTATAGAAATCACAAAGAGTTTATTTTTTCGGCCTATCCTTACAGTCAGTGTTTTTTCTGTGGCGCTGCCGGACCAGAGACAGTTATGGAGATTTATGCCGCTGAACCGGTAAGATTTACCTCCGAAATGATTTGGCTAAAGGGTAGATTGGTATTAAACGATAACGATATTAATCACCTTTTTTACATACTTGAGGACGTGGTGCCCGTTCGGGATCCAAGGAGATAATTTCTTCAAATAAATAATTCTTTGTAACTTGGCTTTTCAAAATTGTACCATATGAATTTTACTGAAAAGTCAGCAGTCTTTTGTCTGTTTTTTACTCTTTTATTATTTTCTCAACAAGCTATTTCATCTCCTGATACCATTCACGTCCGCGCACACGAAAGTGTTGATATGGTGTGGTTCGAGAGCTACGACGAAACTGTTGAATTCCCTCTTGAGGATAAAAGTTTTCACAAAGTATGGATGCATGTAACTCTTGGTTGTGCAAGTGGGGGATGCTCAGATTGGGATTATACCGTTAATTTGCATCTGCTCACTGATGAGGGTGAGGAATTTGAGCTTGGGCGACTGATTACACCATATGGTGGGTTTATGGCAAACGGCAGTCAAGGATTTAATAATTCCTGGACGCATCGGTATCTATATGATGTGACTGATTTTGTAAATCTATTTTCGGATGAGACCACTATTCGCGCCTTTTATTCCGGTT